>CAISTO010000116.1 GCA_903888395.1 uncultured Bacteroidota bacterium
GTTTCGATATGTTTTATGCCACTTTCATCATGGTAAGCTAACGTCAATCTAAAATTTTGTGGGCTGTTTTTTATATAAGCTGACAGTTTAACTTCATCGCTTTCACCGTGAATATATAAGCCATCCGCCAATTGCAGTAATATTTTACGTCGTAACTCTTTATTTTCCTTAATGTTTACAGCAACATTATTAACAACTACAGCAACAGGTGTTGTTATAGCACCATTGCTAACTGCTAACGTATCAACTGCATCATTACTACCAGCTACAATGTCAGCAACTTCGGTGCTAACAACTTCATCCAACTTATCAGTTTTATTAGACTTATCTTTTTTATAGCCAGATAATTTACCTAATCCGCCTTCAGTGTTGTCAATAAAATTAGCTAATTTATTGATACGGTCATTTTTGTATAACTTAGGCTTATTTTCAAACTCTTTAAGCGCTTTATTTAAAGCACGTCTGTAAACATCAATCCGCTCATCTGTAAGCCTATTATACCCATAAGCTAATTTCAGTAATGGACTGAAGTTAATACCATAATCAACTGCTTGTGGCGCTCTTTTCAAGCCTATTGTTTTGTACTCCTTTTCCAAAAATCCATCAATTTTTTTAGCATCAAGCCACCAAAATAAAAGGGTTACAAGGTGTATGTATAATTTGAGGTTTGCTGTCCGCAATTCAGCCAATACAACACGACCGCTTTTTTGCAATTCAGTTAATTCATTTTGAAGCTTTGCTGTTTTGACTGACATAGGCATTATCCGATAAATTAAACATAAAAAAATTGTTTGAATTGGTAACAAGCCCATCATAACTAAAAGCAGCGTAAAGGTAAAAAATATTATGTTATCTCCGGTAAACAGAGATAAGGATTTTAACTTAACATATTGATATGTATAGCTTGTAGCATTTACAGGGTTGGGAATTATGGGCAAAAATAGTATTCAATAACAAGTTGCCAATTAACTAAAATTAAGCGTAGACCTCTTTGAGTAATTGAACGTATAATAAAATTAAAATTAGGGAAATCCATTTAAATTATTAGGTTAATGATGTATTCAAAATCATATAAAATTAGCGACAATTATTCGAACGAAGCAGATGCAGTATTTTTGTTTGGAGATGCTTCAGAAACACTTAAAACTATACCAGATGCTTCAGTTAAGCTTATTATTACCTCCCCACCTTATAACTTAGACAAAGCGTACGAAAATAAAAAAAGCTTAAATGAATACTTTGAACAAATTGAACCTATTTTACAAAATTTAATTCGTGTTTTGAGTGACGACGGTTCACTTTGCTGGCAAGTAGGAAACTACGTGAACAAAGGAGAGGTTTTTCCTCTTGACATACTATATTACCCTTATTTTAAGGAAATGGGGTTTAAACTGCGAAATCGTATTATTTGGACTTTTGAACATGGTTTACATGGAAAAAAACGTTTAAGTGGACGATATGAAACACTACTTTGGTTTACAAAGAGTGACGAATATACTTTTAATTTGGATAGTGTTAGGGTTCCATCTAAATATCCCGGAAAACGCAATTACAAACCTGGCCCAAATTATGGAAAGCCATCAGGAAATCCACTTGGTAAAAATCCATCAGACGTATGGAAGATTATGGAGAGAGATTGGGAATCACTGTTTTGGGATATTCCTAATGTAAAAGCAAATCATCCAGAAAAAACATTGCACCCATGTCAATTTCCTATTGAACTTGTAGAACGCTGTGTGCTTGCTCTCACAAATGAAGGTGACATGGTACTTGATCCATTTTCAGGAGTAGGATCGGCTATGTTAGCAGCATTACAAAACTCACGAAAAGCAATAGGATGTGAAAAAGAAAGTCAGTACATCGATATTGCTAAAGAACGTGTTAATATGCTTGAAAGTGGAAAGTTACCATACAGACCATTAGGAAAACCGATTCATAAACCATCTGGAAAAGAAAAAGTTTCCCAAAGACCCTTAGAATGGGATTTAGTTACTAATTTTTAGGCCCAGGTTTTGCACCTATCCTGTTGGTTTTAACCTCGCCGTTACTAAGCATTAATTCAGGATTAACAAGAAATCGTTGTCTTTTATCTTCAACTCTCACCCATTCATTTTCATCACAATCAATACCAATAACTATTGTTGGAATATCAATATCTGCAACACCTCGCTCTTTCATATCCATTACTATCTGATTAAAAGAGCTCACACCAGTACTCATATTTTTGACTATAGAAGGCATAGCTACTAATTCTATGCCGCAATCAATAAGTCCTCGTTTTGCAAAAATTGGCATTTTAGAAAAAATGTCGTACCCCATAAAAGCGTACTTACCAAATTGAATTTCTAATCCTACTTTATTCTTTATTCCATCCATTTCTCGAAATTCAGAATCGCCTAAATAAACTCGTGGTTCACGAAAACCTTTTGCAGTACCTGGTAACTTCTCTGTCCATCCAAGTTCACAAAGAAAATTCTTAAGATAATTATTAAGTTCAATAGGTGAAAATAATAATTGTTGTTTATTTTTTTCATCCGATTTTTTGCAAAGTGCAGCTGAGGCATCTATACAGTCAATTGCTCGCTTAATTTCATCTAATTCAGCTGCATGGTACTTTTTAATAAACTCCTCACCATTTTTATGACTATAGATTTCTTTAATAAACATTATGTGCTCCGTATTTATAAAGGAGCATGTTAATCTTTATTTTAAAAATAAGGTAGCTTGTTTTACTTTATAAATGCTAAAGCAAGTAAAAAATCAACAATTAATCTAAAAACTAAAATGTTGCGGTTCGTTAACGTAGTACACCACAAATTATCTCTGTTTACCGGAGATAACATAAAAAATAAACATATAAAACAATAATTTGAATCGAAGCTACTCACACCAGCCCAACCAAACTAACAAGCAATTTTGATAGCCTAACGTTCAAATTAAACGCCAACATAGTTTCAACTCAAGCCAAACAACTTAAAATTCCGAATTATTGTGGCGCGTTAAACAGCACGCACAGCCAACATGCTGTTTGATATGTCAAAAATCAAGGTCGCACAGTGTGTAACAACGCAACCAGTAACCATTTGAAAAGCTTAATCTCATGCTGGTTTGCAGTCCCAGCTATATCAATAAATGTTGTTACACGAAAGTTACACGCTCTTATTTTTGGCTGAATATATTATTGATT
The DNA here is from genome assembly GCA_903888395.1 of uncultured Bacteroidota bacterium. Lineage (GTDB taxonomy): Bacteria > Bacteroidota > Bacteroidia > UKL13-3 > UKL13-3 > JAAFJM01. Next base: position 3,188 of record CAISTO010000116.1, read on the forward strand.
TATAAAGTTAAAAATTTATAAGTAACTATTGAGTGGGAGTAAATATTATGAGCTAAACTATTGATTTATAAGGAAACTAAAGTTACACAAAAGTTTCACGTGCTAAATTAAGTCGTTGATTTAATTTAGCGTTGAGTATAAAGTTACACAAAAACTTACACATTGCTGCAACTACTCAAAATCATAGTTACTCACACACAAAATGCTTACCGAAAAACCTATCAACTCGCCATTAAAAAAAC
>CAISTO010000117.1 GCA_903888395.1 uncultured Bacteroidota bacterium
GCCATATAATCATCAATGGCAGTTCCTAAAAATAAAATTCTATCAGCCATTAAACGTGAAAACACATCAATTTCTCTAAAATTCATTGGTCGTTCTTCAATGACTGTACGTGTCATGTTTTGCGGCATATTTCCAATGTACGCGTCTACTTTTAAACTGCTTATGCCTTGATGTTTGATGGCATATTTTCTAAATTCTTTTCCTACATCCATGTTTTATAATTATTATTTTTAGTTTTTGTCAAATATATATTGATGTTTATTATTGTCAAGCTAAATGCCATTTATTTTTACTGACATTTAGGCTAAGTATGATATCTATTTATGAATAAGCTAGTTTTTATACAATTTGTTTTTTATAACAAATAAATATTACTTTCCAATAAATCTCCTTAAAAGTATAGTCCCTAAGGGACATTTTTATTTAGAACAATTCATCTTATTACCATCATTTAACTCCTAACGGAGTATTTCAATTACACTTTTTTTGATGGTAAATATTTTTTTTAAAGTTGGATTTTATAACGTAATTAGTTAGTAATATTATTATGAAAAACGAAGTGCAAAAAAATAAAACTGAAAGCAATTTTAGTTTTTAATAATTGTGTTAAACGTAAATTTTATTATTGGAAAAACCACAATATTAAAAGATATTTTTAGGCTAAATTATCAAAAACATCTTCTAATTTTAAAATAAATTCCGGCAAAATTGGTGTACTGATTTCATCACCAGTAGTGAGTAATCTGGAGCTTTGGTATTTTCCATTTACCAAAGTATTGATGGTTAAAGTTTGTCCCATTGGGTTGATAATCCAATATTCTAAAACTCCAGACTCTTCATACACATCAAATTTATATTTTAATTCTTTTTTGTTATTGCCTTCCGACAATATTTCAATCACTAAATCGGGAGCACCAATGCACCCATAATCATCTAGTTTTTCTAAATCACAAATCACACAAATATCTGGTTGAACTACTGTAAAAATATCTTCATTTTTCCTTGATTTTACTGGCAAACGCACATCAAATGGAGCAGAAAAAGCTTGACATTTTTTTTGTTTTAAATAAACAGCTATTTCTCTTGAAAGGTTCCATGAAATTTTTTGATGAATTCTTTTTGGCGCAGTCATTTTGAAAACTTTGCCTTTAATCAATTCCACCATTTCTTCCATTTTAAAGGTTAAATAATCGGCATACGAATAATTACTGTATGACATGTCTGGTTCTTTTACTTCCATTTTATGTATTTTATTAATTAAAATTATACTCTACAAATTTAAATTTTATATTTAGATACAAGCTATTTTTATACAATTTGTTTTTTTAGTGGAAAAAATAAAAACAAAATTAGTGCTTATTAAATGTTATGCTTTAAAATTGCAGCATGGAAATACTTGAAATATTTAAAGAATTACTCACCAATACCAAAGGTTTTTTAGAGTTATTTGTTCAAAATCATGGAACATGGATATATGGTTTGTTGTTTTTAATTGTGTTTTGTGAAACTGGTTTAGTAGTGCTGCCATTATTACCTGGCGACTCTTTATTATTTACTGCTGGTGTTTTAGCTGGTAATGTAAATAACAATTTAGATGTTGGCTTAATCATTATTTTATTAATTATAGCCGCTTTATTAGGCGACAATACCAATTATTTTATTGGTAAATTTTTAGCTAAAAAGGGCGAAGGTGCCAAGTTATTTGGCATATTTACCATTAAAAAAGAATACATAGATAAAACACATTCATTTTACGAAAAGCATGGTTCGTTTGCCATCATTGTAGCTCGCTTTGTACCAATAGTTCGCACATTTGCACCATTTGTAGCTGGAGTTGGAAGCATGAAATATAGTCGTTATATAACGTTTTGTATTATAGGTGCTATACTTTGGGTTACTGTAATAACTTTGGCAGGTTATTTTTTAGGAAATATTCCTTGGGTTCAGCATAATTTTGAAAAAATAGTACTTGGCATTGTTTTAGTATCAGTTTTACCAGTTTTATTTGGTGTAATAAAAAACCTTCTTGGAAGTAAAAAATAATTTTTTGAGCATAAATTTTAATAAAAACGTAATTACGCTTTGGTGTAGTTACGTTTTTATTTTTATGCTTTTAGCCAATAAAGTAAATGGTGAAACTACTTATGGATATTGCTCAGTTAAGGAAAGTAAAATTGGAAAAGATATTTTTCAATTGTTGGGAAATACCTATTTTGATTGTAAACCAATCAATCAAAATTTTCAGCAAATATTATTGCGTGTTTGGGTAAAAAAAGCATGGGTTTACGATGACCAACAAATTTTAGCCAAAGCCAAATTATACAATGGCCAAGGAAAACATATTGGCAATGCCATACAAGATTTTACTCCTTATAAGTTTATTGCGGAATTAGACACTGCTTATGTATTTGATGTTAGTGGTGTAATTTCGCAGGCTTGTATTAATCCAAGTTCTGTTCCTGAAATTGATTTAAATAAAATTTTAGCTGTTGCGAAGCAAAATGCAAAACTTGATACTTTTATCAATCATATTAAAAAATTTAATTATGAGGTAGAAGATTCCAATCAAAAATACCAATCATTTATAATAAATGAACCTAATTTTATTTTACAAAAAAAGGAACCACGCATTATTATTATTTTTTATAAAAACGAGCTCATTGCTATATTTTATAGCAGAAGCGTAACAGCTAAGTTATATGATAGCATTGAAATGGGCAAAGAATTTAAATTAATTTACAATTCAAAATTTACGGAAAACACAAAATCAGAAATGATTGCTATTTTCAAAAAAAGAATGGAGAAGTAATCAATTTCAAATTTCACTTACTTTAATTTAATATAATTAAAATGTTTCTTTTTAATTTGGCGCTATTTTATTACAATTGCAGCATCACAAATAAATAAAATTATTTCATTGAAAACCGCGCTTATTACAGGAATTACAGGACAAGACGGAGCTTATTTAGCCGAATTTTTATTAAAAAAAGGATACATGGTTCACGGTATAAAGCGTAGAAGCTCGCTTTTAAATACTGATAGAATTGATCATTTGTATCAAGATCCTCATGAAAAAAACTTAAACCTTAAGTTACATTATGGCGATTTAACCGACAGTTCTAATTTAATAAGAATCATTCAAGAAACACAGCCTGACGAAATATATAACTTAGCTGCCATGAGCCATGTTCATGTAAGTTTTGAAGAACCTGAATACACTGCCAATGCTGATGGATTAGGTACTTTAAGAATATTAGAAGCCATTAGAATTTGTGGTTTAACAAATAAAACTCGCATTTACCAAGCCTCTACTTCAGAACTTTATGGTTTGGTACAAGCAGTGCCTCAAAGTGAAACTACTCCTTTTTATCCTCGTTCGCCTTATGCTGTAGCCAAACTTTATGCTTATTGGATTACCGTAAATTACCGCGAAGCATATAACATGTTTGCTTGTAATGGAATATTATTTAACCACGAAAGTCCATTAAGAGGTGAAACTTTTGTAACCCGTAAAATTACCAGGGCTGCCAGTAAAATAGTTTTAGGAATGCAGGACAAAATATATCTTGGAAACTTAAATGCACAAAGGGATTGGGGACATGCAAAAGATTATATTGAGGCCATGTATTTAATTTTACAACAAGATGTGGCTGAAGATTATGTAATTGCCACTGGTAAAACAACTTCCATTCGTGACTTTGTGAAATTGGCTTTTATTGAATTAGGAATTACCATTGCTTTTAAAGGTACTGATGAAAATGAAATTGGCTATATTGAGGCCATTGATAATAATAAATTAAAAGAACTTGAAATTGATAAAGATTTTAATTTAAAAATTGGTGATGAATTAATAGCCGTTGATCCAAGGTATTTTAGACCAACAGAAGTGGAATTATTAATTGGTGATGCTACCAAAAGCCAAACAAAATTAGGATGGAAACCAAAATACGATTTACAAGCATTGGTTACTGATATGATGGAAAGCGATTTGAAATTAATGAAAAAAGAACGTTTTTTAAAGCAGGCTGGTCACCATACTTTTAATAATTTTGAATAATTAAATTCCAATTGGAATAAAAATGAATTTATCTGATAAAATATATATAGCTGGTTCAAACGGAATGGTTGGTTCTGCTGTAGTTAGAAAATTACAAGCCGAAGGTTTTACCAATTTAATTACCAAATCATCAAAAGAATTAGACTTAACCAATCAATTGGAAGTTGCACATTTTTTTGAAAAGGAGCAACCAGATTATGTGTTTATGGCTGCCGCAAAAGTGGGTGGGATTTTAGCAAATAATACTTTCAGAGCCCAGTTTTTATATGAGAATTTGATGATTCAAAACAATGTAATTCATCAAAGTTATGTGAACAATGTTAAAAAATTAATGTTTTTTGGCTCAAGTTGCATTTACCCAAAATTGGCTCCTCAACCGCTTAAAGAAGAATATTTGTTAACCAGTGTTTTAGAGGAAACCAACGAACCTTATGCCATTGCAAAAATTGCAGGAATAAAAATGTGTGAGGCTTATAGAAGTCAATATAATTGTAACTTTATATCAGTAATGCCTACCAATTTATATGGTTATAACGACAATTATCACCCAGAAAACAGCCATGTTTTACCCGCATTAATTAGAAGAATTCATGAAGCTAAATCTAATAATTTACCTGAGGTAATAATTTGGGGAACGGGAAATCCCCTAAGAGAATTTTTATTTGTAGATGATTTGGCAGATGCAGCATTTATGCTAATGCAAAATTATAATGAAAGCCAATTTTTAAATATTGGAAGTGGAAAAGATATTTCAATTAAAGACTTAGCCATTACCATAAAAAATATTTTAGGATATGAAGGTTCAATAAAATTTGATACATCAAAACCTGATGGAACACCCCGCAAATTAATGGATGTAAGTAAAATAAATTCATTAGGGTGGAACTCAAAAATTGACTTAGCACAAGGAATTGGCTTAGCTTATAACGACTTTTTGAAAAGAGAAATACAATAAAAAAGATTAGACTAACGCTTTCAATCAAATCTTGTCTTAGCTAAATTTTAAAAATTAAAGCTCCGTAATTAAAACTGATTAGTACTTAGCATAACCAAAGTACAAGCTTCAATGGCTTCTATATTGTTTTTTAACAATAAATTTTCAAATTCATAATTTTCTGTTCCAGGATTAAAGATGACTCTTTTAGGATTTAAATGAATGATTTTATTATAATAATCAGGCTGGTTTTGTGGGCCAATGTATAAAGTTATTGTATCAAAATCTTTATTTTCAGGCCAATCAGTTTGAATTTGAGTATCACCTATATTTCCTTTTTTTAAACCAAAAGCATAAACTTCATGCTTATAATCTTTCAGCATTTCCGTAGCTTTAAAAGCATATCTGTCTGAATTTGGCGAGGCTCCAACAATTAAAGTTTTTTTCATTTTCAAAAATAGCAATCCTTATCTTCATTTTGTTATTTTTGTACAATAAATTTATTGCAAAATTGCAACATACTAAAAACATAAAATTCATTAATGAAAATAAGTTATAATTGGTTAAAAGACATCATTAACATAGATTCTACCCCAGGTGAAATAAGCCAAATGCTTACTGGTTGCGGATTAGAAGTAGAACATTTAGAAAATTATCAAAGCATAAAAGGTGGTTTAGAAGGAATAGTTATTGGTTATGTAAAAGAAAGAGAAAAACATCCAAATGCCGATAAATTAAGTGTGTGTAAAGTTGATATTGGAACTGGTGAAGACAAACAAATAGTTTGCGGTGCTTCCAACGTAGCTGTTGGACAAAAAGTATTGGTAGCAACAGTTGGTGCCACTTTATATCCAAGCAAAGGTGAAGCATTTAAAATTAGCAAATCAAAAATTAGAGGTGAAGTGAGTGAAGGTATGATTTGCGCTGAAGATGAAATTGGTATTGGAGAAAGCCATGATGGAATTTTGATTTTACCAGAAAATTATGAAATTGGAAAACCTGCATCAGCATATTTTAAAGTTTATAACGATTTTGTATTTGAAATAGGCTTAACAGCCAATAGAGGCGATGCTGCCAGTCATTTGGGACCTGCCAGAGATTTGAGAGCAATTACGAAGTGCGAAGTGCGAAGTGTGGACTGCGAATTGCCAGCGGCCAGCAGCCAACAGCCAATTGCAGTTTCTATTGAAGATACAGAAGGTTGTAAGCGATATACTGGTTTAAGTATTTCAAATATTGAAGTAAAATCATCACCAGAGTGGATACAAAATAGGTTAAAAGCAATTGGAATAAATCCAATAAACAATATTGTAGATGCTACCAATTATGTGTTACATGAATTAGGTCAAC
>CAISTO010000118.1 GCA_903888395.1 uncultured Bacteroidota bacterium
ATTTTTAAGCATATTATCTAACTTATCGGAAGTGCCATTTTCAATAGCAGTTACTTCATTTCTTATTGAAATCATGGCATCACAAAAACGATCTAATTCATGTTTAGCTTCGCTTTCAGTAGGCTCTATCATTACAGTTCCAGCAACTGGAAATGAAATAGTAGGCGCATGAAAACCATAATCCATTAAACGTTTTGCTATGTCGCCAACTTCTACTCCTGAAGCTTGTTTGAACACGCGAGTATCTAAAATCATTTCGTGTGCACATCTTCCTTTTGAACCTACATATAGAATTTGGTAATGTTTTTCTAAACGTGCTTTGATGTAATTGGCATTTAAAATAGCATATTTAGTTGCATTTTCTAAACCCTCAGTTCCCATCATTCTAATGTATGCATATGATATTAATAGAATAGAAGCGCTACCCCAAGGTGCTGCACTTACTGCGTGCATTGATTGGTTTCCACCATCCATATCTACTACTGCATGTCCTGGTAAAAAAGGAACTAAATGAGCGCCCACACCAATTGGTCCCATTCCCGGTCCACCGCCACCATGTGGAATACAGAAAGTTTTATGTAAATTTAAATGACAAACATCTGCACCAATAGCAGCCGGACTTGTTAATCCAACTTGCGCATTCATGTTAGCACCATCCATATAAACTTGTCCGCCATTTTCATGAATAATACCACAAATATCAATGATACCTTCTTCAAAAACACCATAAGTAGAAGGATAAGTAACCATTAAACAAGCTAAATTATCTTTGTGTTCAATGGCTTTTGCCCTAATATCTTCAATGTCGATATAACCGTTTTCTAAAGTTTTGGTAACAATTACTTTCATACCAGCCATAATTGCACTTGCAGGATTTGTTCCATGTGCCGATGATGGAATCAAAGCAATATTTCTATGCGATTCACCTTTTGCTTTAAAATATTCTCTTATGGTCATTAAGCCCGCATACTCGCCTTGTGCGCCAGCATTTGGTTGTAATGAAATACCAGCAAAACCTGTTACTTGTTTCAAATATTCCGATAATTCATTAAATATTTGAGTATAACCAGCTGCTTGGTTTCTAGGAATAAATGGATGTAAAACACTGAATCCAGCATAAGTTACCGGAATCATTTCGGCTGTTGCATTTAATTTCATGGTGCAACTTCCTAAAGCTATCATGCTTTCGCAAAGCGATAAATCTTTTGATTCTAATAATTTAATATAACGTAACATTTCATGCTCGCTGTGGTGTGAATTAAACACAGGGTGTGTCATAAAATCAGAGGTACGAGCAAACGATGAATCAAAGTTAAACGATGAATGATTCAATGAAATATTTTTGCCAGTTAGGCAATTTAATAATTCAGTAATTCCTTCTAAAGTATGCGTTTCATCTATTGAAATTGAAATGTGTTGATCGTTAATTTTATTAATATTGATTTCAGCATTTACACAAGTAGCTATTGCAGCGTTAGCATTGCCAACGGCAACAGTAATGGTATCGAAATAATTTTTATTTACTACAGCATGACCATTTTCGTTCAAGGCATTTGCCAATGTTTTGGTTAAACCATGTACTCTTCCAGCTATATTTTTTAAGCCATCAGGACCATGATAAACGCCATACATACTAGCCATAATCGACAATAATACCTGTGCGGTACAAATATTTGAAGTTGCTTTTTCACGTTTTATATGTTGCTCACGCGTTTGTAACGCCATACGTAAAGCCGAATTTCCTTGGCTATCAATTGAAATACCAATTAATCTACCTGGCATCTGACGTTTGTATGCATCTTTAGTGGCAAAGAAACCAGCATGTGGTCCACCGTAACCCATTGGAACACCAAAACGTTGAGAAGAACCAACTACTACATCGGCACCCCATTCGCCTGGAGGCGTTAATAAAGTTAAGCTTAAAATATCGGCAGCAACGGCCACTAAAATGTTATTTTCTTTGGCATTTGCCATGAATTTACTGTAGTCAAATATTTCACCATTTGAAGCAGGATATTGAATCATTGCACCAAAATATGTATTGTCTAATTGAGCAGTTTCGTGGCTACCAATTACTATTTCAATACCAGTAGGTTCCGCTCTTGTAATTAATACGTCAATGGTTTGTTTGAAGCAAAGTTCAGAAACGAAAAATTTATTTGCATTTTCATTTTTACATTCAGCATGCATTAGGCTCATGGCTTCTGCTGCTGCAGTTGCTTCATCTAATAAACTGGCATTTGCTATTTCCATGCCGGTTAAGTCAATGATCATCGTTTGGTAATTTAACAATGCTTCTAATCTACCTTGGGCTATTTCTGGTTGGTAAGGAGTGTAGGCAGTGTACCAATTTGGATTTTCGAAAATGTTACGTAAAACCACATTGGGTGTATGAGTTCCATAATAACCCTGACCAATAAAGTTTTTATAAATTTTATTGTTTTCAGAAATTGCTTTTAACATGCTTAACAATTCCATTTCTGTTAATGCCGCTGGCAATTTCATGCGTTCTTTTAAGCGAATATGTGCCGGAATTGTTTCGTCTATTAATTGATCAATTGAACCAACACCAATGGTTTTAAGCATTGATTCTGTGTCTTTTCTCATTGGCGAATTATGGCGATAAACAAATTCGTCTTTATGGTTTGTTTTTATTTGCATGTGAATGTTTTTAAAATTTTTTGTCAAATGTACTTTTTACTATGTAAATATATAAATGATTAAGGTCAAAAATTTTTACATAAAAAAACCTGTTTCAATTTAATTGAAACAGGTTTTAAAATATTATTTTTTAAAATTATGGTTTTACGTTTCCGTTTGAATCAGTTACTGTAGCGGCCGATGCAGGAGGAGGAGTTGCAGGCATTGCTGTAGTTCCTTCTATATTATCTTTTATTCTACTTTCAGTTCCAGTAACTTCTTGTTCACCACTCGGACGAGCAAAGTTGGAAGCTAAACTTAAAACGATTAACGCAATGGCTAATATCCAAGTAGCTTTTTCTACCACATCCGTACTTCTATTAGCACCCATAATTTGGTTTGGAGCTGAAAAATTTGCAGCAATTCCGCCACCTTTAGGATTTTGAATTAAAACTACTAAAGTAAGTAGTACGCAAACGATAATGATTAGGATTAGAAAAAATATCATAGTTTTAGTTAATGTTGTGTTCGGTTTTTATTTTATTTATTAGGGCTGCAAAATAAGCATTTTTATGTGGATATATCAAACATAATTTTTCATAAGTTAAAATTGATTTTTTTATCAATCCTTGTTTTAAATAAATCCTTGCTAATGTTTCACTTACAATTTCATCTTTTTCCTCTGCACTGTTTTTTGCAACAGTTGCTGGATTAAAAAACTCAGTTTTTGGTCGAGAAATACTTGGATTTTCTCGCATAAATTTGTCTAAAATGTTATCAATTTCATTTTTTGAGGTATCACTTTTAACATTTATTGTTTCATTTGTTGGAAGTGATTCTATTTCCTTAGCTGGTAAAGGAATATAAACCGATGAAAACGAATTTTCAAATAAATTATTATCTATTGTATAATTATTAAAATCTACTTCTATTTCACTTTCATCAGAATCCGCTATGGTAGGTTTGGTTTCAAAATGGCTATTAAACAAAGGATCAAAAACAGGAGTTTCATAATTAGGTATTAAACCTTCTTTTTTATCATATATAATATACGATTTTTCTTCCTCCACCTCAATTGCCTTTAAAGCTTCAAAATCTGGTAATATTGATGCCACTTCAGCGGAGTAATTATTTTGGGTTTCTACTATTGAATCAGAAATATTGTTTTCTTGTTCAATAGGAATAGCATGATCATGTGCTGTTTCAATTCCACTAATAATATTTTTATTTAAATCGTTCTCCGCTTTTAATTTTATAATTTGCTTAATTTTAGCTACAAAATCAGCGTCTTCATAATAGGTTATCTCTTGTGGTTGAGCTATTTCAGCAATTTCAACCACCGATTCTTTTTTGTTTACTTTAAGCCATTCAAAAAAGTTCAAATTAGATGCTTCAATAGTTGCTTCGGCATTGGCCTTTTCTGTGGCTAAAACTAATTCTTCAATTGTCTCAAAATTAGTATTAACCGTTGTTGCCATTGGTGTATTTATGTTTTCTAATTCAATGGCTAAAATATTTTCAAGTGAAATAGGATTGCTTTCAATTGTTATTTCTGAATTAGTTAAAACAAGCTCCATATTATCTGTTGCAAAACCCTCCTCAATGGTTATATCTTCAATAATTGGTGCTGGTTCTTCCATGTTTTCAGTATTTTCCGCTTCCATTTCAGGAGTAGAAATACTCGTACTATTTGGTAAAACCGATTGAGTAATAGTTTCTATATGTTGATCATCGGCAAATAAACTGGTTTCATCAAAATCAGGAAGAAATGTTTCAGCTAAATTTAAATCTATTTCAGCATTAATTCCAATATCATTCTCAACTGTTTCTTCAATATTTACAGTCTCAATGGCAGGAATTTCAGGCACTATGTTTTCTAAAACGGGTGCTGTATAGTCAAAATGATTACTTTCACTTTCAAAATTTTCTGTTACTAATTCAGTATTATTTTCTGGTAAATTTTCAGTTTCTATGTAAATTTCTAATAAAGGAATTTCATTATTTGAAAGAATATTTTGTGCTTCAATGAGTAATGCTTCTTGCTCTAATTTTTCTGGATCAATTTCCGTTGGGGAAACTTCTTCAGCTTTTATCTCATCTGAAACATGCATCATTGAATTTTCTTCTTCACTGTCATCACTATCTTCTGATATATTATTTAAATAGTAATTTAAAACTTCTCTATTCGCAACGGAAAGTGCAGTTGTTTTTAACTGTTTTTCGTATTCGTAATGATGGGTATTTAAAAGTGCTTTCGCCAATAAAATTTGAGCAGTACTAAAATATGGATAATCAGCCACGATTTTTTTTAACGTGTCAATATGTTCATTACCCAGTTTTGCTGGATTAATAATCAAATCGGTAAATTCGGCTTTGTTCACTAATTATACTTTCAATTTTTAACCGTAGCAAAATAGTATTTTTTTTAATAAAAAATATTGTTGCTGATTTTTAATTCATTACTTTAAAATTTACCAATTAATAAAAGCCGCGTTGAATATATCTTGAACTAACATATCAACCACTTTACCAGACAATTCGGCTTCACGAGCTTGGAAATTATCTGTGGCATTAAAATCAATATTGTTTGAAAATGTTTTGGTGAAATTTTTATCTGTTGCTTTTTTATTTTCAAAAACTATTTCCATAGATATGGTTAATCTATTTAAAGCATTGGTTTGATCCCCTTGAATTGCAGCTGGTTTTAATTCATAACTTAATATTTTTCCGGTAAATGATAGATCTGCATCAGTTGTAATTAACTTTAATGGCGTTTCATTAACAAACTTTTGCTTTAATTTTTCTGATATATTTTGACTTAATAATGGGTTTACAATACTGGCCACATTGCTAATATATGCTACTGATACTGTACTTGCATCTGGCGGAACACTAGCTCCTGTGTGGCTATAAACTCCACAAGCACTCAGCAAAATATTTGAACATAAAATAGAAATTACTACTAATTTTTTCATGTTGCAAAGCTAAAAATCTTTATGGAAATTCATCATTCAATTATTATGAGTCATTAAAAATCAATAATTCCGAAATTCCCAAAAAAGATACAACCAACAATGTTTGCTTATTTTTATCAGAAACAACCTATGAATAAAAAGTTATTTTCGCCCCTTTGTTATCCAAATTACTATGATAAAACTAGCAAATAGATTAAACACCATTGTAGAGTCAAACACTTTACGTATGTCTAAGTTAAGTCGCGAGCTACAAGCGCAAGGTAAAGATGTAATTAATTTAAGTTTAGGTGAGCCCGATTTTCAAACTCCTCAACATATAAAAGATGCTGCAAAAAAAGCCATAGATGACGGTTATACATTTTATACTCCAGTAGTTGGATACTTAGATTTGCGTCAAGCAATCAGCGATAAATTTAAAAATGAAAATGGTTTGTTTTATCCCGCTGATCAAATTGTGGTTTCTACTGGTGCTAAACAAGCAATTATAAATGTACTGCTAAGTCTTTTAAATCCAGGTGATGAAGTAATTATTCCAACTCCTTTTTGGGTAAGTTATTCCGAAATGGTAAAAATAAGTGAAGGTGTTCCCGTTTATGTTTATAGTAATGTATCGCAAGATTATAAAGCAACAGCTGCACAAATTGAAGCTGCCATTACTCCAAAAACTAAAGTATTTATTTTTTCTTCGCCTTGTAATCCCACAGGTTCTGTTTTTAGTAAAGAGGAATTGTTTGCCATTGCTAAAATGTTTGAAAAATATCCCGATATTTATATAGTTTCTGATGAAATTTATGAGCATATTAATTTTATTGGTAAGCATGAAAGTATTGGCCAATTTGATTTTATAAAAGACAGAGTGATTACCATAAATGGTGTTAGTAAAGGCTTTGCTATGACAGGTTGGAGACTTGGTTATATTGGCGCTCCCAAAGAAATTGCGCAAGCATGCGAAAAACTACAAGGGCAATTTACCAGTGGCGCTAATTCCATTGCACAGCGTGCAGCATTAGCAGCTTTGCAAAGCGATTTAACTCCAACTTTTGAAATGAAAAAAGCATTTCAAAGAAGAAGAGATTTAGTATTGGGATTAATGAAAGAAATTGATGGTTTTAAACTAAATATTCCTGAAGGTGCCTTTTATGTTTTTCCCGATGTGAGCAGTTATTTTGGTAAAAGTAATGGAACTATAACCATCAATAATTGTGAAGATTTATGCATGTATATTTTACACAATGCCAATGTAAGTATTGTTGGTGGCGACAGTTTTGGCGCTCCTGAATGTGTAAGATTTAGCTATGCTACAAGTGACGATAAATTAATAGAAGCAATTAGAAGAATAAAAGAAGTTTTACAAAATTTAAAATAATATCTTATTTTTAACCCAATGAATACTCAAAATAATTTAATTAATCAGTTTGAAAACATACCAGTTTTAGTCATTGGCGATGTAATGATTGATGCGTATCTGTTTGGAAATGTAGAAAGAATTTCGCCTGAGGCTCCAGTGCCAATTGTAGCTGTTAATAAAAAAGAAAATAGGTTGGGTGGCGCTGCCAATGTAGCTTTAAACTTGGTGGCTTTAGGAGCTAAACCAATTCTTTGTTCTGTAATTGGAAACGATTTGGAAGGAAATGATTTACTTAATTTATTGAATGAAAATAATATTGATGCAAGTGGTATTGTTAAAAGTAACGATAGAATTACAACTACAAAAACCAGGGTTATCAGTCAAAATCATCAAATGATTAGGATTGACAACGAAGATGCTGCAAATTTAAATCACGCACAAACTTCTTTGTTAATTGATAAAATAAAAGAGTTATTGCCTAAGGCAAAAATTGTAATTTTTGAAGATTACGATAAAGGTGTGATTACCGAAAAACTAATAGATGAAATAACGAAAGCTGCTAATGAATTAGGCATTCCCACAGTGGTTGATCCTAAAAAAAGAAATTTCAGTTTTTATAAAAATGTTACTTTATTTAAACCCAATTTAAAAGAATTACGTGAAGGTACTAAACACGATTTTTCATTACAAAACAAAGAAGAATTTGAACAAATTTGCAATAATTTAATTGCTAAAATGAATATCAAATACTTGTTTGTAACTTTAAGCGAAAACGGTGTAATGATTACCAACGGAACAGACTTTACCTATATTCCTGCTCATATTCGTAAAATTGCGGATGTTAGCGGAGCTGGCGACACTGTTATAAGCGTTGCTTCTTTATGTTTAGCATTAAATATTCCAATCAATCAAATAGCCACCATTTCAAATTTAGCAGGCGGATTAGTTTGCGAGGAAGTGGGAGTTATTCCTATTAATCGCATCAAATTAGCGGAAGAATTAAACGAAATTGGAATCAGTTTATAGTTTTTTCAATTAACTAATAGCTCCCCATTTATTGGTTTTTCTGTATAACATTAAATATTGATTCAGTAAAACATGTTCAGGTTTGAGCAATTCATTGTCGTTTTCTAATATTTTTTGTGCTTCCTTTCTAACAGTTCCCAGTAATTCTCTGTCTTCTGTGATACTCGCAATTCTTAAGTCAAGCACACCACTTTGCATGGTTCCTTCCATATCGCCTGGGCCTCGTAATTGTAAATCTACTTCACTAATTTTAAATCCATCGTTGGTTTCTACCATGGTTTTCATGCGTAGTTTTCCATCCTGACTAATTTTAAAATCTGTCATTAAAATGCAATAACTTTGATCAGCACCACGGCCCACTCGTCCTCTTAATTGGTGTAATTGTGAAAGCCCAAATTTTTGAGCACTCTCAATTACCATTACACTTGCATTAGACACATTAACGCCAACTTCTATTACTGTAGTTGCTACCATAATACTGGTTTCGCCTCTCACAAATCTGGCCATTTCAAAATCTTTTTCTGCAGGTTTCATTTTTCCATGAACCATACTTACCGCATATTTTGGTAATGGAAATTCTCTACAAATACTTTCATAGCCTTCTGCCAAATTTTTATAATCTAGCTTTTCACTTTCTTCAATTAAAGGATATACAATATAAATTTGTCGGCCTTTGGCAATTTCATTTTTAATAAAACCATAAACTTCTAATCGGTTATTGTCATATTTATGAATGGTAGAAATAGGTTTTCTTCCTGCGGGTAATTCATCAATTAAACTGGTATCTAAATCGCCATATAAAGTCATGGCCAATGTACGTGGAATAGGCGTTGCGGTCATTACTAAAATATGTGGAGGCTGCTCGTTTTTTGTCCAAAGTTTAGATCTTTGTTCTACGCCAAATTTATGCTGCTCATCAATAATGGCTATGCCTAATTTATTAAACTCAACGGTATCTTCAATCAAAGCATGTGTGCCAATTAATATTTGAATTTCTCCATTTTTTAAATCTTCAAAAATAGGTTTCCTGTTTTTTTTAGTAACCGAACCCGTTAGTAAAGCTACACGAATATTCATGCCACCCAATAAACTTTTTATGGTTGCATAATGTTGGTTTGCTAATATTTCTGTTGGCGCCATCATGGCAGCTTGGTAACCGTTATCTATTGCCATGAGCATACTCATTAAAGCTACAACTGTTTTTCCACTTCCAACATCGCCTTGAATCAAACGATTCATTTGCTTGCCGCTGCCCATATCTACTCGAATTTCTTTCAATACTCGTTTTTGTGCATTGGTTAATTCAAAGGGCAAATTTTTATTGTAAAAATTATTAAAAACATCACCAATTTTAGTAATTTTTATGCCATTATAAACGGTATGTCGTTTGAGTTTATAACGCAAAATTCTTAATTGATTAAAAAATAATTCTTCAAACTTTAATCGTTTAGTGGCCTCACTTAATTGAGCAAAACTGCTTGGAAAATGAATTTGAATCATTGCCTGCTTGCGAGGCATTAATTGATATTTTTTTATTAAGTAATCAGGTAAATTTTCACCAATATCGAACCGAGAATCTGTTAACAAAGTATTGGTATACTTCATGATTGCACGGGCATCCAAACCTCTTTTTTTTGCTTTTTCACTGGCATTGTAAAGCGGCATCATTTTCATGTACAACTTTTCATTTACCTGTGCTGGATCTTCCAAACTTGGATGAACCATGCTAAAAGTTCTGTTAAACTCCGATAGTTTTCCAAAAACCACATAGGGTTTTCCTGCTAATATACTTTCTCTAATCCATTTTTGGCCTTGAAACCAAAGCAATTCTAGTGTGCCTGTTCCATCACTTAAAGTAGCGGTAAGTCTGGCTCCGGCTCCAGTTCCTATGGTTTTTAAATTACTAATTGTTCCTTTTAATTGAATGTATTGAATGGTATCATCTATCTGGCTAATTTGATACATTTTACTTCTATCAATATGCCTGTAAGGGAAATAAAATAATAAATCATTAAAGGTAAAAATAGCAAATTCTTTTTGCAGCAATTCAGCTTTGGCAGGGCCAACGCCTTTTAAATATTCAATTTTGGTATTTAGAAATGTACTGCCTTGCATTTTTATATTGGCAATAATAATGAAATTAGCGGCAGATTTTATAGTTCTTTATTGATTCAAGTAAATTCAATTTAATAATATCGCTTTTTCTTTACATTTCTGCTTTGCAATAAAAACATAAATTTGAGTAATAAACGCACTAACCCGTAACAAATTGCTTGGTATATTTTTGAAAATATATTGGAACGATTTTCAAATTCTTCAATTGAAATACTTTCGCAACCTTCCTCCATCAATACTTTTAATTTATTGTTTGTTGACGAACAAAACACTTCGTCTAACACTTCTAAATTACATTCAATACTCCCAAAATCGCTTAAGTAATTCAAATTATAAGATCCAACGCTTAACCAATCGGAATCAATTAAAATAACTTTAGCATGCAATACACTTTGTTTCCATTCATATAATTTGATGCCTGCTTTTAACATATCAGCATAAAAATATTCTGTGGCAATTTTTACTAAACCAACATCCGAAATTGAACTTAAAACCACATGAACATTTACACCACGTTTGGCAGCTTTTTTTAACAATCTTTTTAATGCCAATGAGGGAATAAAATAACTGGCAAAAAGAATAATTTCATGTTCTGATTTTCTTATTTTTTGTTTGTATTGGTGTGTAATTCCAAATTTGGCCTGCACCCAATTATTTTGTAATACCCTTGTTATAATTGGTTTGTGTTCTTTTTGTAGTTCTTGTTTTGTTTTATATTTTGAATGATTACTTACCTTTCTTAAAGTTTGTTTGCAAATTTGCAATAAATCTTCTACTACTTTTCCTTGAGCCAATAAAGCAAAATCGAGCCAAGGAGTTTGTAAGGAATAAGCACTGTAATTATCCGATATATTTATACCACCAACTAAAGCAAATTGCCCGTCTACACAAATTATTTTATGGTGTAAACGCATGCCCATGTGTAAGTAATTTCCAAATTTTATGGGAGAATAAAAGTAAATTTCAATTCCAGCATTTTCGAAGTTTTTCTGCCAAATTTCGTTCAAGTTTTTACTGCCATAAGCATCTAAAACCACATATATTTTCACACCTCTTTTTGCTGCTTCTATCAGTAAATCTTGAATGATTTTTCCTGTTTTATCAGGTTCAAAAATGTATAATTGAAAGTGAATTTCTGTAGTAGCATTTTTGATTAATTCCGACAGTTTTTCAAAAAAAGTTTCACCACTTTGGAGTAATTCCAATTGGTTATTATACCTAAAAGGATAAATGCCTAAACTTCTTCGCCACATATTGCTTGTGAATATAAATAAATTTGTTGCAAAGCAATTATTTAAAAGTTTATATTTGATTTTTATACTGGCACATAATACATGAAACGCTCTAATATCATACTTCTTATTTTTACTTTTTTGGGAATAAATGCTTGCATAAAACCTTGTGATGAATCTAGTCCAATTCCAAATTCAAATTTAGGGAATATACCTTTAAATGAATCTTTATATTATTTAAATCATCCTCAAGAATCAAATGAAATTAAATTTTTTAGTAATAGATACAAATTAATAACACTCAAAAGAATTGGTGATACTATTATTTGCGCTAATAAATCATTTTCTGGACTCAAACCCATACAATACAGGTGCTTTGATGGAGATAGATGCATTTATTCAGCCAATACTTTATATGAATATAATAGATTTGAAGCTGTAGAATTTCCTTTCGAAATTTCGTTAATTAGAAATAACTATGATATAACAAACATTGATAGTTTTATAGAAAATAAGAACTGGAGATTTAGAGATGCCGCTTCCATTGTTATTAAAAATAATTATGTTGATTTACCTCCTTACAGTGGTTTTCATAAAGACAGTTATAAATTTTTTGATTCAATTACTTTAAATAAAAAAGTTTATAAAAATGTTTATCATGTATCAGATAGTAGTGCTGCTTCTGAATATAGAGCCGATATTTATTTTAAAGGTGTTTATTATAATTATGAAAATGGCATTTTAGGATTTTATTTTTCTGATAGTGAAACATGGTTAAGGAAATAAATCATTTGTTAATTTTTAAAAATAATTTTTTACTTAACATTGCGCAAGCATGCTAACCAAAACCAAAGCCATTGTTATAAAAACCATTGATTACAGTGAAAACAGTGTAATTTTAAAGTGTTTTACTGAACAATATGGCTTGCAATCTTATTTAATTAATGGGGTAAAAAACAAAAAAGGAGCCATTAAACCTTCCCATTTAATGCCTTTAAATTTATTAGAATTAGATGTTTACCATCAATTAAATAAGAACCTACAACGCATCAAAGAATTAAAATGCCAGCCTATTTTAAATAATATTCATTACGATTTATTGAAAAGTAGCATTGGCATTTTTATGGGTGAAGTATTAAATAAAACCATTCAAGCCGAAAACCAGGCTGATAAAAACTTGTTTGATTTTTTGTTTACCATTATTCAATATTTAGATTTAACACATCAAAGTTTAGCCAATTTTCCGCTTTATTTTATGTTACAATTAAGTCAATATTTAGGATTTAATCCTAAACTAAATTACAGTGAAACTAATAATAGTTTCGATTTGGAAGAAGGTATTTTTAAACCAAGTTTATTTGTTGATATAAAAGTGGTAGAAACTAATTTGTCATCTTATTGGTTTGAATTATGTAAGGTAAATTTAGATTCATTTAGTCAAATAGAAATCAATAAAAATCAACGCCACGAATTACTTGAACATGCCATGTTGTATTTTAAAATTCATGTAGAAGGATTCAATGAATTGAAATCAAACAAAGTTTTATTGGAAGTGTTATCATAATTATTCTATCACCTTCCAATTCATAAAAAAGCCCATTGAATATTTAATTCAATGGGCTTTTCTAATTTATCGTAGTTTAATTTTAATCCCTTAAAATACTTCTCGCAATGACTAGTTTTTGAATTTCGCTTGTGCCTTCACCTATGGTACAAAGTTTTGAATCACGGTAGAATTTTTCTACTGGAAAATCTTTTGTGTAGCCATAACCACCAAATATTTGTAAAGCTTCAGTAGCGGCCCATACACATACTTCCGATGCGTAATATTTTGCCATGGCACTTTCTTTTGTCATTGGTAAATGACGCATTTTTAAATCGGCCGATTGAAAAGTTAATAATTCTGAAGCTTCAATTTTTACTGCCATATCAGCTAATTTAAATGCAATGGCTTGGAATTGAGAAATTGGTTGCCCAAATTGATGGCGTTCTTTGGAGTATTTTAAAGCAGCTTCGTAACTACCTTTTGCTATTCCAATTGAAAGTGATGCAATAGAAATTCTTCCGCCATCAAGAATTTTCATGGCTTGTTTAAATCCCTCACCAACATTTCCCAAAATATTATCTTTATGAACCCTACAGTCCTCAAAAATCATTTCAGCAGTTTCGCTTGCGCGCATGCCTAATTTATTTTCTTTTTTTCCTCCTTTAAAACCTGGAGTGCCACGTTCTACTACAAATGCAGTAATACCATTTGAATCAAGTAATTCGCCTGTTCTAACTAATACCACAGCCACATCGCCAGAAATACCATGAGTAATCCAATTTTTTGACCCATTAATTACCCAATAATCGCCATCTTGTTTAGCCACACATTGCATGCGCATGGCATCACTTCCTGTATTTGCTTCTGTTAAACCCCAAGCTCCAATCCATTCGCCCGTTGCTAATTTGGGTAACCAATTTTTCTTTTGGCTTTCGCTTCCAAATTGTAAAATATGACCAGTGCATAAACTATTATGAGCAGCCATACTTAACCCAACTGAACTACAAACTTTAGTAATTTCAATAATTGCAGTAATGTATTCAAAATAACCTAAACCAGCTCCGCCATATTCTTCAGGAACCAAAACACCTAGCAAACCTAATTTTCCCATTTCTTTCATGGTTTCTACTGGAAAAATTTGGGCTTCATCCCATTCCATTACATATGGGCGAATATGTTTTTCTGCAAAGTCACGTGCCATTTGCGCAACCATGATTTGATTTTCTGTAGGTTCAAAATTTAACATGCTAATTTTTGGTTTTTAGTTTTGGCAATAATAAATGAATTTATCTAATCAGAAACCTAATTTTTCTTTACTAATTTAACAGATTATTCCACTATTCCATATATTTTAATTCTATCTAAAATAGAGTCATTGATTATTTTAATTTTCAATAAATCATTATAACTGTTGTATTTGCCATGTTGATTGCGGTAATTGGTAATTACTCGGGCTAGCTTATATTTAAAATAAGGATGATTTTTTAGCTCTTCTTCGGTAATTGTATTTAAATTAATTCTTATGGCTTTGCTCGCATCAACAGCTATTTTATTTTGTAAATCGTATAAAATATCTTCATCAAAACCATAAATTTCTGTTAATTGATGGAGGTTCAAAAAACCGCCTAATTTTTCTCTGTAAGCTATTATTTTAGCTGCTAATTTTGGTCCAATTCTATATAATTTTACCAATGAAAAAGAATCAGCTGTATTGATTTCTAGCACTTGGGTTTTTTCTTTTTTTGCGTAATTTAAAGTATCAATTACATGTTTAGAATTTGAATTTTCTTGTTGTTTTTCAAACAATAAAAAAGGTGTTAATTTAGTTACTAATTTCTCATCAATTCCATAAATTTTTTTCAAACCATCTGCCGATTTTATTTTGCCACCTTTGCTTAAATAATTTTGAAGCGTTGCAATGTTTTTATCAGTAAATCCTAGCTGTTTGAGTTCTTCTGCAGTTGCAGTATTGGGATTAAATGGAAAAGGTTCTTGACTTGTAAAATCTTCAGATTTGGTTGTACTTTTATCCAACGAATCAAGCGCTGTAAATTGTTGAATATTGATGACTAAATCATTATTTGATTTTACTAATCGGTAAATAAATGGCGTGAAAATAACTAGGACTAAAATGAGTGTTAACAGCAGGATTCCTTTTTGCTCACTTGGCGAAAAGTAAAAATACTTTTTGATAAACTTTTCTAACCTAATCTTTAAAGTCTTCATCTCTTCTGCGTTGGCGTGGAGGATTTATTTTCGGATTACGAATAAAGAAAATATATAGCATTAGAAATATGAAAATGGCTCCAATTGTTTCCCAAAAAAACCATTCCCAAAAGCTTGCTTGTTGTGGTTCTGAAGCTAATTTTATAGCTGTAGCTTGTAATATGATGAATAAATTTAACATGATATTATTTATTTAAATTGTATGTATTTAATTGTTCGTTTAATAATGCCAATCCTTCCTCAAACGAATGTGGATTGTAGCCTAATTCTTTTACAGCTTTATCCAAAATAAATCCTGTAATAGG
>CAISTO010000119.1 GCA_903888395.1 uncultured Bacteroidota bacterium
GATTGATTACATAGTTTCTAACTTTGGTTTTTTCATCAACTTTAGTTGGTACAACATTTATTTTTTTGGTTTGACCAAAGGAAAAGAAGAAAGTGAAAATTAAAATTGAAGTGATTAGTAAGTTTTTCATTTTTGTTGTTTGTTATTTTTTTTAATAAGTTCCGCTAACTGTTGCTATTGAATAACCCCCATAACTTGTATTTTGAGCTATTACACTATTATTTTTATAAATTTTAACTGTTACGTTTCCACTTGATTGATTGTTTTGAGCTGATAAGTATAAAAACCTAGTACCTGTTTGTTCCCATGTGTACCACCAACCATTACCAACATTACTCCATTGTTGTATATTATTATCTGAATTTTGAATTGTTATGCTATAATCTCCTGATGAGCCAGTAACTTCATATTTATATTTATCAGGTAATTTTTTACAACCAAAAAACAAAATTGAAATGGTTAAAATGCTAAGTAGTTTTTTCATAATTTAAAATGATTATTTATTTTTATTTACATTAATCATTTGGCTTTTCAGATTACGCCCCGTTTTTTAAAGTGGGTTCTGAACTCCACTTTTTTATTAGTATGCAAAGAGAATATAATTTATTGTCAACTAAGGTCAATCCTTTGGTGCTTCTATTTTAATTGTCCTTATTTGTCGAATTATTTTTTTACTTATGCTCAACCAACATAAAATATTAAGGGTTTTTAAGCTCATTGCTTTGTTAAAGAAAGCTCCAGCAAAATCTACCAGAACCATTGCATCCATGATTGATTTGACCGAGAGAACGGTTTATAGATACATTGATTTGATCAATGAAATTGGCTTTGAAGTGCACAAAGACAAAAACAATAAATATTATATAAATAATGATGACGAAGGTGCCAATGAATACTTTACCAAGGAAGAAGCTCAACTCATAAAAGAATTGCTATTAAGCAGTGCTAAAAGCAGTGTTTTAAAAGAAGGGATTATCAAAAAACTATTTGTAAAATCAGAGTTAGATATGGAGATGAAACATATGATAAATGCAAATAATGGTATAATGGTAGCACAAATCAATGATGCCATTCTGCAACAAAAACAAGTGGTTTTGCAAAAATATTTTTCTGCTAATTCTAATAACATAAGTAATAGAATTATAGAACCTATTCAGTTTACCAATAATTACCAAATGCTTTGTGCATATGAAATAGCAAGTCAACAAAACAAGTTTTTTTCGGTAGAAAGAATGACTGCGATATTAATTACCGACAAAAGTTTTGAATACGCAGGATTTCATCATTTTGAAAAACCAGATGCTTTTGGCTTTGCCAATATTGACAATAAAAAAATTAAAGTGGATTTAATGTTAAACCTAAGGGCTTACGTCATTTTAAAAGAAGAATACCCCATGGTGATTCCATTTATAAAATTAGATAACAAGAATAAAACCTATCGATTAATATTAGAAGTAAACGACCCGAAACCCATTACCCGCTTTGTATTGGGCTTACTTGACGAGATAAAAATAATAGGTTCTGAAGAATTTATAGCACATTTAAAAAACTTTGTTAGCCAGCTAGACGCCAACAATAAAATGGCTAAAACTCAATTGGAAAAATAGTTTAGGAAAAGATATAAAATTATAATTACAGACAATAAATTTGAAATTAGATCATAATATAATAAATTATGGAAATACCCGAATTACCAAATAGTTCAAATAAAGTTAAGTTAAAAACAAATGGTGCAGTATGTCTCATGTTTCCTGTAGATAAGGGGAAAAGTCTAAGATTTACTAGTATTCAAAAAGCAATTCATTATTGCAATGAAAACGATACAGAAGTTGTGAACAAGCTAGAGCTAGATAAATTTTATTGGCAACAATTAAAGAAATAAGAAATGATATGCTTTCTACTTTTGATAAATGGACTTGCTTTACTATCTTCCAAACCTTAATATCGCATTCAATGAAACGTATTTTGAAAGTGTTTCAAATCAAATAAACTAATAAATTTAATTGCGAGATTGCAGAATTGCTTATTTCATAAAAGAAGAATTTAAAATGATTACATCGTATCAAGCAAAATATTATGCCTACGAGCTCTTAAAAAGAGCCAGCTCCGATTCGTCTGAAAAGTTTGGGGCAACATTGATGGACGCCCAAGTTGAGCTTAATCCTCACCAAGTAGAAGCTGCACTTTTTGCTTTCAAATCACCCTATTCAAAAGGTGCGATTTTAGCTGATGAAGTTGGACTAGGGAAGACAATTGAAGCAGGTATTCTGTTAAGTCAACAGTGGGCAGAAAACAAAAAGCGAATATTAATTATTTGCCCTTCTTCTTTGCGTAAACAATGGGCAAATGAATTAGCAGATAAGTTCTACTTAAAATCCGAAGTGATGGAAAGCAAGAACTTTAATGCCAAATATAAAGCAGGTAATAAAAACCCTTTCGATGATGGTAAAACAATTAAAATATGTTCATACCAATTTGCAAGTATTAAATCAGAATACATCCAACTTACTTCTTGGGATTTAATTGTACTGGATGAGGCGCATTATCTGCGTAATGTTCACAAGAATCCTGATAGTATTGCAGCTAAAATAAAACATGCAATAAAAGACTACAAAAAGATATTACTTACAGCTACGCCATTGCAAAACAGATTGGATGAGCTGTTCGGTCTTGTAAGTATCATCGATCAAACTGTATTTGGTGACATCAAGACTTTTAGAAAGCAGTATGCAAATGGGGATATAGACTTAATTGAACTTAAAGATAAACTCAAGTCAATTATCCACCGAACTTTAAGAAAAGATGTGCGTGAGTTTGTGCCTTACAGAGAACGAATTCCTATTACACAACAATTTATCCCAACCAAAGAAGAGTCGTTACTATACAACAACGTGTTAGAATATCTACGTAATGAAACAATTTACGCATTGCCACGAGCGCAAAGGCACCTCATGGAGTCTGTAATGTTTAAGTTGTTAGGATCTTCTTCTTTCGCAATTGGGAAAACACTAGAAGCCCTAATTAAGCGATTAAATGTAATGCTCAGTACTTCGAAGGTAGTAGAGGATGAAATAATAACATGGTTTGAGGAAGAGTATGAAAACTTTGACGATGAAAGAGATGAAGATGAAGAAGACAAAGAAGAACTGCTCACAGAAATTACAGCTCAGGACAAAGAGAATATAAATAAAGAAATAGGCAAACTAACTGAATACTTGTTATTAGCCAATAGTATTGAGCACAACGAGAAGGGCGAGAAACTGATAGTAGCTTTAGATACTGGGTTTTCAAAACTTAAAGACCTAGGTGCAAATCAAAAGGCTTTAATATTTACTGAATCTACTCGAACGCAAAAATATTTATTCGAGCGCCTTTCTAAAGAAAAGTACAATGGTAAAATTGTATTGTTCAATGGAAGTAACAATGATGAGCTTTCAAGTTCTATTTACCAAAAATGGATCGCAGATAAAAACAATTACGGTAAACTTTCCAATTCAAAAAGTATAGATATCAGGAATGCTTTGGTAGATGCATTTAGGAGCGATGACTATCAAATAATGATTGCAACTGAAGCTGCGGCAGAGGGTATTAACTTGCAGTTTTGCAGCATGGTGGTTAACTATGATTTACCATGGAATCCGCAGCGTATTGAACAAAGAATTGGCAGATGTCACCGTTATGGTCAGTTACATGATGTTGTAGTGGTGAATTTCCTCAATAGCGAAAATGAAGTTGAAAATAGGGTGTTTGAATTACTTGAACAGAAGTATAATCTATTCCAAGGTGTATTTGGATCTTCAGACCATGTTTTAGGTGCGATTGAAAACGGTGTTGACTTTGAAAAACGCATGATTGAAGCATATAAAAAATGCAGATCAAAAGAAGAGATTGAAATTTATTTTAAGGCGCTAGAGGAAGAATTTAAGGATGCAATTGACCAACGCATTAAAGAGGTACAAAGCGTCTTGTTTGAAAATTTTGAAGGCAGTGTAATTAACAAGTTACGTATTACCTATTCCGAAACTAAAACGTTTCTTGAAAAATTTGAGAAATGGCTTTGGGAAATTACCAGATATTACCTTCAGACCTTAGCAGAATTTGAAGCTGAAGACTTCACTTTTACCCTAACCGAAAATGGAGATCGATATACATTGAATAAAAAGCGCACAGATGCCAAGCATTACCGCATTCAAAGTGATGTAGCACAAAAACTTTTAGCACGTGCAAAAGCAGAGAAAACAGATAAAGCCCACTTAATATTTGACCTATCCTTATCACCTATCCGTTATAATGAGTTAGAATTACTTAGGGGAACAAAGGGGTTACTTAAAATTAGTAATCTTGCAGTGCTTTCTGAAATTGAAGAACACGACACATTAATTCTTACAGGGACAACAATGGAAAGAATTGTGATTTCTGAACTAAACATTCGTAACCTTTTAAATGGAAATATTAAAACTGAAAAATTTGTAAAGTACGACACAGACGAAATTGAAAAACAGCATCAAAAAAACAAAAAACAAAAACTTGACTACCTGGAGAAAACTGACGCTGCGTTTATGCAACGTGAATTTACAAAGTTTGAACATTGGGCTGACGATAAAATACGTTCATTAGAAATTGACTTAAAAGAAGAACGCCAAAAAATACGTGAACTTGAAAGAGACCAGCACAAAGAAAATATTTTAGCAGAAGAGCTGATAGAATTGCAAGAAAAGATTTCTAAGATAAAACGAAAATACAATCGTTTGAGACAAGAAATTTATGATCGTGAAGATGAAATAAACGAACAGCGTGACAATATGATTAAAGAAGCGAAGGGTAAACTAACCCGAACAATAAACGAAGAAGAATTATTTACCGTATCATTTGAAATTATTTAAGATGAGTAACTATAACCAATTAAAAGACGTACTAAACGATATATTCGAGCTAAATAAGGCAGATTTAGATTTTGGTATTTACCGTATCATTAACCAGAAACGGAAGCAAGTAAATGAATTTATTGAAGTTCAACTTCCTGAAGATATAAAGAAGGCTTTGAGCGAAACACAATCTGCTGATAAAACTGAGATTAAAAATGAAATAAAAACATTAAAGAAGAACCTTGATGATGCTGGTATTGTAGCTGAAGATAGTCCAAAATACAAAACATTAAAAAATCGATTAACGGGGATTGAAAATTCGGATGTTTTGGAACAGGAAGTGTTTTCACACTTGGCAAATTTTTTCCGTAGGTACTACAAAGACGGGGATTTTATTTCCATGCGTAGGTACAAGAAAGATGTTTATGCCATACCGTATGAAGGTGAAGAAGTTAAACTGCATTGGGCGAACCACGACCAGTATTATATTAAGTCTTCTGAGAATTTTAAGAATTATAGTTTTAAAACTACAGATGGTAAAAAAGTAAATTTTCAACTAAAAGAAGTTAGTACCGAACAAAATAATAATAAATCCCAAGGAGATAATGAACGTAGATTTGCTATTTACGTGGAACTTCCTGTTGAAGAAGTTGAAGGTGAATTGTTTATCAATTTTATATATGAACCTTTTTCAAAAACAACAAAACAAGAAAGCCTATTAGGTGATGCGTTAGAAATATTAACTGAGAAAGTTCCTAATTCATTTACAAAAGTATTTACACTAAGCCCGACTGAGAAAAACACTAAACGAACTTTGTTAGAAAAACACTTGAACGACTATGTGTCAAAAAACAGCTTTGACTATTTTATACACAAAGATTTAGGTGGATTTCTATCCCGTGAAATGGATTTCTACATCAAAAATGAAGTTTTATACATTGATGATATTAACTCAAAGCAAACTGATTTTTTTGTAGCACAAATTAGCAAGGTTAAGGCAATAAAGACTGTTGCAGGTAAGGTTATTGACTTCTTAGCACAAATTGAAAATTTCCAGAAGAAACTTTGGCTAAAGAAAAAGTTTGTCATTAGCACCGATTACTTTATTACACTTGACAAAATACCTAACACTTATTATCCTGAGATAATTCAAAATAAAGCTCAATTGAGTGAATGGAAAACACTTTTTGATGTTGATATTAGAGATGTCGATCAATTTGTATTTGATCAATTTTTAGTTTTAGATACTAAATTTTTTGATGAATCTTTTAAAGACCGATTGTTAGCAGAGTTCGAGAACTTAGATGAAAACACAAATGGTTTATTAATTAATTCGGACAATTTCCAGGCGCTAAATTTATTTCATGATAAATTTGATGACACTGTTGATAGTATTTATATTGACCCACCATACAACTCTAATGCCTCTAAAATCGCTTATAAAAATGATTATGAACACTCGTCATGGCTTTCGCTATTAAACGATAGGATTTTTGAATCTAGAAAACTAATTAGCAAAGAAGGAGTTTTCCAAATTGCAATTGATGATATTGAATTTTCAAAATTAGAGCTTTTAGTAAAATCAAATTTTGGTAATGGTAATTTCATAGGGAACATTGCAATTATGAATAATCCAAAAGGTAGAGATGCTAAATTTTTTGCAACAAGTCATGAGTATACAATTTTAGCTGCAAGAGATATTGATTCTGCTAAAATGCATCGTCTTAAACTAAGCGATAAAGAGGTTGAAGAAAAATATCCAAAACTAGATATTAACTCCAAGAGGTACAGAGAACTCCCACTTAGAAGGTCTGGAAGTGGTGCTCAGCGTGAAGATAGACCATTTATGTTTTTTCCAATCCTTGTCAAAAATGGAAAATTGTCTATTCTTGATGATGTTGATTACAAAAAAATATATTTTAATAGAAAATTTAATGATGCTTTTGTAAGTGAATTAAAAACTAAATATGAATCTTTGGGATTTGATTTTATTCTACCAATAAGAGAAGATGGAACTAATGGTAGATGGCGTTGGGGATATGATTCATGCAAACTAGGTATAGATAATATCGAGCTAATTAGTAAAGGAAACACAATTTATCAAATTGATTATTCAGAAGATACATACTTGCCTAAAAGTTTGTGGTATGGTGAATCACATGATTCATCAAGTAAAGGTACAAATTTATTATCAGATATAATTCCAAAGAATCCATTTGACTACCCCAAAAGTTTGCCAACAGTTATTGATTTCATAAGTATTACTAGTACAAATAAGTCATTAATTCTTGATTATTTTGGTGGGTCAGGTACTACTGCACATGCCGTAATTAAAATGAATCGAAGCAATGGTGATAGGAAGTTTATTCTTGTTGAAATGGGAACATATTTTAATTCTGTTACAAAGCCACGTGTACAAAAAGTTATTTATTCCGATAATTGGAAAAAAGGTAAACCTCAAGATAAAGACGGTATTTCACAAATAGTAAAATACCAGGTTTTGGAGAGTTACGAAGACACTTTAAACAATTTGTTTTTGCAAAGTAAAACAGAACTCGATTTTAGTGGCAAGGCAAAAGAAGAGTATTTGTTGCAATACATGTTGGAAATGGAAAGTCGTGAGCATTTGTTTAACCTAGAGATGTTCCGCAAGCCATTTGATTACCAACTTAAAGTTACTGAGAACAACGAGCTGAAACCTACAAAAGTAGATTTGGTTGAAACCTTCAACTACTTAATTGGCTTGTATGTAAGTAAGGTGCAACGAGTAAAAGATATTAAGGTTGTGGAAGGAGTAACCAGAACAGGTATTAAAACATTGGTTATCTGGAGAGATATAACAACAACCACACATGATGAAGTAGAGAAACTATTACGAAGATTTTATGATAGCCAGCGCACCAAAGAGTTTCAACAGATATACATCAATGGTGATCATCACTTGGAAAACTTGCGTTCTGAGGGAGATAGTTTTAAAATCAAATTAATTGAAGAAACATTCTTTAAGAAAATGTTCAACGAGACCGAAATGTAAATATGAGTAACTACGATCAATTAAAAAGTGTTTTAAACGATATATTCGAGCTAAATAAGGCTGATTTAGATTTTGGTATTTACCGTATCATAAATCAGAAACGGAAGCAAGTAAATGAATTTATTGAAGTTCAACTTCCTGAAGATATAAAGAAGGCGCTGAGTGAAACGCAATCGGCTGACAAAACAGAGATTGAAAACGAAATAAAAACATTAAAGAAGAACCTTAATGATGCTGGTATTGTAGCTGAAGAAAGCCCCAAATACAAAACATTAAAAGAGCGATTAACGGGTATTGAAAATTCGCATGTTATAGAACAAGAAGTTTTTTCACACTTGGCAAATTTCTTCCGTAGGTACTACAAAGATGGAGATTTCATCTCCATGCGCAGATATAAGAAAGATGTTTACTCTATTCCGTATGAAGGTGAAGAAGTTAAATTGCATTGGGCAAACCATGATCAATACTATATTAAATCATCCGAAAACTTTAAGAATTATAGTTTTAAAACATCCGATGGTAAAAAGGTAACATTTCAATTAAAAGAAGTTAGTACCGAGCAAAATAACAACAAAACTCAAGGTGATGCGGAACGTAGATTTGCCATTTACAAAGAGCTACCCATTGAAGAAATTGAAGGTGAATTGTTTATCAATTTTATATATGAATCTTTTTCTAAAACGACCAAACAAGAAACCCTATTAAGTGATGCGTTAGAAATGCTAACTGACAAAGTGCCTAATTCATTTACAAAAGTGTTTGCACTTAGCCCTACCGAGAAAAACACAAAACGAACTTTACTAGAGAAACACTTGAACGACTATGTTTCTAAAAATAGTTTTGATTATTTTATACATAAAGATTTAGGTAGCTTTCTGTCCCGTGAAATGGATTTCTACATCAAAAATGAAGTTTTATACATTGATGATATTAACTCAAAGCAAACTGATTTTTTTATAGCACAACTCAGTAAGGTTAAAGCTATAAAAACGGTTGCTGAAAAAGTAATTGACTTCTTAGCTCAAATTGAAAATTTCCAGAAAAAACTATGGTTAAAGAAGAAGTTTGTAATTAGAACTGATTACTTCATTACACTTGACAAAGTACCAAACACTTATTATCCAGAGATAATTCAAAATAAAGCCCAATTAAAGGAATGGAAAACACTTTTTGATGTTGATATTCAAAATGCAGAACAACTGGTATTTGATCAATTTTTAGTTTTAGACACTAAGTTTTTTGATGAAGCATTTAAGGATAGATTATTGGCTGAGTTTGATGGCTTGGATGAACAGATTAATGGATTGTTGATTAATTCAGAAAATTTCCAGGCTTTAAACATCCTTCAAGAAAAACATTTACAATCAATTGATGTCATATACATAGACCCCCCTTATAATGCTCAATCAAGTGAAATAAACTACAAGAATACATTTAAGAACAGCACTTGGTTATCATTGATGGAAAACAGGCTAGTTTTATCTAAAACTTTAAATAGGGAGAAGGGTATTCACATCATTGCAATTGATGAAATTGAAAACTTCAATCTCGGTAAAATGTCTGAAGATATTTTCCTTAATTATGAAAATGCAACGATTTCAATTGTTCACAATCCAACTGGTCAACAAGGGAGCAATTTTTCTTATACCCATGAATTTGCTCACTTTATTTATCCATCTGGAATCAATATTATAGGTTTAGAGGATCGGAATGATAAAAATAGAGAATCTCAACCAGATGTTAGACCACTCAGAAATGTATCATCTGGCAAAAACCATTTAAGAGAGTCAGCCGCAAATTGTTTCTATCCAATTTTAGTAAAAGGAAATAAAATTATTGGATTCGAGGATGTATGTAAAGATGAGTTTCATCCAAAATCTATTAATATGAAGAGAGAAGATGGTACTATTGAAATTTATCCTATTGATCCTTCTGGAGTTGAGAGTAAATGGGTATTTGCAAGAGATACTGTTGAATCTATATTAGATGAACTAACCGTAAAATATGACGATAAGAAGGCTACCTATGACATTATAAGAACCAAGTCGAAATTTCGATTTAAAAGTCTCTGGAGTGACAAAAGATACAGTGCTAATAGTTGGGGTAGTGTAGTACTAAATAACATAATTGAGAATTGCCCATTTCAATACCCGAAATCAATTTTTACGGTAATTGATTGCATTGATGCTGGTTTGAGTAATAAAAAAAGAGGAACGGTCTTAGACTATTTCTCTGGTTCTGGGACAACAGGTCACGCCACAATAAAACTCAATCGTGAAGACGGAGGTAATCGGAAGTATATTTTGGTTGAAATGGGATCTTATTTTAATACGGTTACCAAACCAAGAATTCAAAAGGTGATATATTCAGACAACTGGAAAAATGGCAAACCACAAGATAAAGATGGCATTTCACAAATTGTAAAATACCAAGTTTTGGAGAGTTATGAAGACACATTGAATAACTTGTTTTTACAAAGTAAAACTGAACTTGATTTTAGTGGCAAGGCAAAAGAAGAATATTTACTGCAATACATGCTGGAAATGGAAAGCCGTGAGCATTTGTTTAACCTTGAAATGTTCCGCAAGCCATTTGATTACCAACTAAAAGTAACAGAGAATAACGAGCTGAAACCTGCTAAGGTTGATTTAGTAGAAACCTTCAACTACTTAATTGGCTTGTATGTAAGCAAAGTGCAAAGGGTTAAAGATATCAAAGTAGTTGAGGGCATTACCCGTACTGGTATTAAAACGTTGGTTATCTGGAGAGATCTAGAAACAACCACGCACGATGAAGTAGAGAAACTATTACGCAGATTTTATGATAGCCAGCGTACCAAAGAGTTTCAACAGATATACATCAATGGGGATCATCATTTGGAAAACTTGCGTTCTGAAGGCGATAGTTTTAAAATCAAATTAATTGAAGAAACATTCTTCAAGAAAATGTTTAACGAAATAGAATTATAAAAACAAACATGGCTAATTTTCACAATAAAATTGTTTTAAACAAGTTTCTTCTATCTTTATTTGGAATAGATGCCATTGGCTCTAAAATCTTATCTAAAGATGGCTTGGAAGTATTTAAAGAATTAAAACTTTCATCAAGCGAAGGCTATACTGAAGAAGGGAATACCAAGTTTTTGGAGCAGCTTAAAGCACATTTGTATTTAACAGATGATGTTACAGAAATAACTTTACAACAGTACGATGAAAACATAGTTCGATATACACAAGAGATATCAGCAGGGAGAGATGAAACTATAGTTTGGAAATATTTCCAATACCTATCATTGCTATTCACCGAAATATATTTAGATAAATTCTTTGGCAATAAAAAACAGCTTCAGCACGATTTAAACCAATACGTAAAGAAGTTTAATACTCAACAGGTTGAATTAAATCAAGGTAGAAAACTTGCAAGGGGGGAAACAATCTACCAGGTGTCTGCTTTTAAAGAAACCGATTTGAATAAGTTAGCATTTTGGAACGCAACTGGCAGCGGAAAAACTTTGTTAATGCACGTTAATATTAAGCAATATTTATACTATGCAAAAAAACACAGCAAGGTTCATGATAGTAAAATATTATTAATTACACCAAATGAACCCCTATCAAGGCAACATTTAGCAGACTTTTTAATATCAGGTATACCAGCAAATATTTTTACAAAGAATCAATCTGGTATGTTCTCTGGTAAAGAGGTGGAGATTATTGAGGTTTCAAAATTATCGGAAGAAAGTAAAGAAAAAACAGTTGCTGTAGATAGCTTTGAAACGCATAATTTAGTGCTTGTGGACGAAGGGCACGGTGGTATGAGTGGAGATCAATGGAAACGTTTTAGAGATCAACTTAGTACTACTGGATTTGCATTCGAATATTCAGCAACATTTGGGCAAGCAATAAGCGCTGCTGCAAAAGGTAAAAAGGATGAACTAACACAAGAATATGCAAAGAGCATATTATTTGACTATTCTTACAAATACTTTTACGAGGATGGATACGGGAAAGATTACCGTATTCTCAATTTGAAGGAAGATAATGTTGATTTTAAGAACAAGTATCTTACAGCAAATTTACTCTCGTTTTACCAGCAATTGTTACTGTTCAAAAACAAGCCCGAATTAACCACACAATTCAGGTTATTTAAACCTTTATGGGTATTTGTAGGTAGTAGTGTAAATGCTGTAAGAAAAGAAAATGGCGTTGATACATCCGATGTATTAGATATTGTTCATTTCTTGTCGGATTTCCTTAAAAACAAAGATGATTACATAAAGTACATCGAATTAATAATAAATAATAAAGCTGGACTGCTTGACGCCAAAGGTTACGATATTTTTGATGGTAGTTTTGCTTTTTTAGATGAACTTGAATTAACGCCCGTACAAATATTTGAGGGTATTAATAAAGAGATTTTCCATAATCATAACATTGGTGCTAACTTATACATTGATAACCTAAAGGGCGCAAATGGCGAACTAGGTTTGAGAGTTGGAGACACAGATAAATATTTTGGTGTTATAAATGTTGGTGATGAAAAGAAACTTCATGACCTGGCAATGAATAATGGCATACTCGGAACGGATAAAGATTTTTCCGAATCCTTATTTGCTCAAATCAATCATTTACAACCAAAACAGGAAATCAATATGCTTATTGGTTCCAAGAAATTTACAGAGGGTTGGTCATCTTGGCGTGTGAGTTCAATGGGTTTAATGAACATTGGTAAATCAGAAGGCTCACAGATTATACAGTTATTTGGTAGAGGTGTACGATTACAGGGTTATGAGTTTAGTCTAAAACGTTCATTGGGGTTAGATGAATATCAAATACCAGCAAACTTAAAACAGGTGCGTAAACACCTACGCCCTTTGGAGACATTGCAAATATTTGGTGTTAAAGCCAACTATATGGAGCGATTCAAAGAATTGCTTGAGGAAGAAGGCTTGCCAACAAATTCAGGAGATTGGGTAACAATCACCATCCCAACACAAAATAAGATTGATATTTCAACGAGTGATTTAAAATTAATACAGGTTAAAGAGTCTGAGAATTTTAAAAAGAAAGAAATATTAACCCTTGAGCTCAATACAGATGTATTTAGAAACAAACAAGTAGAAGTTGACTGGTATCCCAAAATTGATACTTTAGAGAGCACCAAATCCAGCAGGGTGGAAACAACAAAGCAAGTTTGTTATTTGGAAGAAAATCATTTTGTGTTTATCGATTGGACTAAGTTGTACTTCGAAATTCAAAATTTTAAAGCGAATAAAGGATTTCCAAACTTGGAGATTGAATTGACGTTGCTGCAGGATATAGTTAAAAACAATTCATGGTACAGGGTTTTTATTCCAAAAGACAAGATGGAATTTAGTTCCTTTAAAAACGTTTCAGTTTGGCAGGAATTAGCTACTATACTGCTTAAAAAGTACATTGAGCAGTATTATTTATATTTCAAAAACAGATTTAATGCTGAAAATATAGAAACCCGAAAACTATTGCCCACAGATGATAATCTTATTTTACAGTATGACATTCGTTTAAACAAAAACGAAGATGTAGACGATATCGATAAAAAATTCAGAAAGCTAAAAACTGATTTTACAGACAGCGCATTTAAATCTATACAAATAGCTACTCAGGTTGAAGCATTTGATAATTTAATGCATTTGTACAAACCTTTAATTTATGTTGGAAAAGGTTATGAAAGCAAACTTCAGATTTTCCCTGTTGCACTGAACGATTCCGAACATCAATTCATGAAAGATTTCGAAGTTCAGATTCCTAAAATAAAGGATTCGAAGAAACTGGACGAAGTCTTTTTGTTGCGTAATCAAAGCAAAAAGGGAATTGGGTTTTTTGCCGAAGGCAATAACTTTTACCCCGATTTTATTCTTTGGATTAAGAAAGATGGCAAACAATACTTAACATTTATTGATCCAAAAGGTATTCGTAATTCTAAAGGAATGAACGACCCGAAAATTCAGTTTTATAAGTACTTAGCGGATAAGGTACAACCACAAGTTATAAATGAGGATTTGATTCTAAACTCTTTCATTGTATCAAACACAAAATGGATTGAAGTGAATTGGAAGGATAGTCACACAATCAGCGATTTCAATGATAACCATGTTTATTTTCAGGAAGAACAGAGTGGCGAATACATTATTAAAATGATAAATAAAATAGTAATATAATACAACGAAGTTAAAAAAATATATAGCAAAAAAAGTTTGGTTTATTGTTCCAAAGACTAATATATAAGTTTATTAAATATATATGTAAAGGAATAACAATTCATTTAATAAAAATCTTAATTATGATCGATAATATTGAAAAATTAGTGTCATCTTATTATATTGTTGAAAACGAATTACCTGTATCTGTAATTAGTGACAATAAAAATGGTTGTGTTGCATTAGCCTTTTTAAGCATAAAAGAGGGAGAAGAATTTATTGCAGCCTCATTTCCTTCAGAGCGAGCAAAAACTATAAAATTTCATGCTGTTAATGATGCTTTTGAATTTATGGTTTTTTGTGCAAAAAATGGACTAGCTGGAATAGAATTGTATCATGAAGAAAATTTTATTTCTTACTCATTTTTATCAAGTAATCATGACTTAGGCTCAACATTTCCAACAATTTTGATGGTTAATGGAATTTCAAATGATTTTATATTACAAACTAGGTTTAAAAAATATTTTCAAAAAAATCTTAACAATTTATCAGAATGGAAAAACTATGCAATTCTTGATAAAACGAGTGCGAAATTTGCAAAGAAGTTACCATTTAATAATTGGAAAAATAGTGGTTTGTTTTATGAAATAATTAAGGATGATTGTATAATTAAATTGTTTAAGGTTGATTGTTTAGGAAATTATGGTCCAATAGATGGTTCTACACCATTTTTTACAAGTATTGATTTAGCAATTTCATTTTTAAATGAACAAGAATATATTTCAAATTCTGGATTAAGTGGTCCATTTGATAACAGTTTTTCAAATACTGCTAAATCACTAAATAATGGATATAAATTATTAGAAATAAATGATATAAACAAAAGATTATTAGAATTAAACAAAGGATTTGCTAATTTCGGTTTTGTAATTAATCCAAATGGTACCAGAGATACTCAAGCATATGGACGATTTCAAAATAACTTAGAGGATACATCTATCATTGGTGTTTCTGGTTTATGGAAAATCAATGAAATGAATACTATTCAATTTATGGAAAGTATAGGAAATTTTAAGGGAAATAATACCTTCTATTTTGATTTTGGACCATCATTTAATTTAAACCAATTAAATCGTTCTTTTTCTTTTGAAACATCTAACGAAAAATATTCAGATTATTCTAATGGTGAAATTGAAGAATTAATAAATGAAACGCTGTCTAAAATTGATTTTGATTTATATACAGATAATTATATAAATTATTTAACTAAACCAGATGATATATTTAATTCATACATTTTAAACATTTTTGATGTTATTAGCGGTGATGAGGCAACTTTATACTTTGCTTCAATACTTGATGTTTTTTCTTTTTTAATGAACCATGAGTATCATGAAGATAATTCATCAAGATTAAATGGGATACATACACCGTTTTCAACGGGTTTAATTGGTTCTAAAGAAGACCTACAAGAAAATGCTATATCAGATTTGATATTAGAATCATTAAAACAAAATCTTAGAATTGTTTTAAATCAAGGATATAATCCTAAAATTGCATTAAATATAATTCGTTTGTTTAATAATTATTGCAAAACAATCCAAATAAATTTGCTTGGTTTTGTTGAAGATATTTTATGGCAAACTGAAGATGATGAAAATTTAGAATTATTGTCATTACTTGAAATTGAAGAAGATGATTATTTGAATCATAAATTAAACTTAGAATTATTTGTAGATTTATCTGGTGAAGAAATTGCTATTAAATTAATTGGCTTGGATTTATGGAATAAACTAGAAAAACGAAGTAGACATTTTATAGCATCTTCTATTAGTCAATTAAATATTATTGGATTATCACCACAATTGGATTATTCATTAATTAGTATTGGTTTTGTCAAAGCTGTGGAATATGAATTTGGTTTACTCACAAAATCATTCATTAATAATGAAGTTGATTTAATTGAAGAAGATTTTCAAAAGAAAGATCCATTAGATAAAATATTATTTAAAATGAAGTTTGAAACAAACTCAAAACCACCAACTTTAGGTAATTACCCATTTGTTTTAGATCAAAAAAATAAAAAAATTAGTAAAGTACATGAGTTAATGTACAATTTTTTTGAGAATTTAATTAATGGAAATTATTGGACATCAACTGATTTTTATACAATTACATTAAATAAAATAACTAGTAAATATAGAAATGGTGGAGCACATGATAGTTCAATTAGTTATGATACTTGTATTGAATGTATGAATTGCATTGTTGGCACTGGAAATAACGATGGTCTTATTGCAAAAATTGCTCAAGAAAAAGATAATTTCAACACATAAATCTAATCAAATCTAAATCCGTTTCTATCATGATTGATTTCATAATATGGTGTTGTTATAATTCCATCAATAACTCCATCTGTAAATTCAAATTCAAATTCTAAAATGATATCATTAGGACCATTAATTTCACAGGATCCAGTAACATACCAATGCCCAGAATCATGTGCTTGCTCTATTGATCTTTCTTCTAAGTCCCAATTAGCAGCATCAAATGTATCATATTCTATTTCATAGTCACTTATATACTGTTCATAAGTGTATTCAAATGCCATATTACATAGATTTACTTCTGACTCATCACCACCTAATAATTTAAATAAACGGTAAGGATTTTCTTCCGCTAAAATCTTAAAAATTGGTTTTTTCTTCTTAGTATCTTTAAAAATAAGAATGATTCGTTCTTCAAAATTTTCAATTAAAGATATGGTTTCCCAAAGTTCTTCTGTTTCGTTGTTATTTTTCATGTAATTATATATATATTACTCAAACAATATAAAAAAATTAAAATTAAGGATTCATTACAATTTTAATTATCGAACCTTATCCTCTATTTAACATAAGAGCTTTCTTATATAATAGTGTTGTAATCTTTTTTTATTTCTTGAATTA
>CAISTO010000120.1 GCA_903888395.1 uncultured Bacteroidota bacterium
AAGCTTATGGAATGCTTGACGATGTATTGATTAAACCTAAAAAAGAAGAAGCAAAGTAGATTTTTTAAATTCTAAATTCTAAATAAGAAATTCGATGTTTACAATTTGTCCACGGTTAGTTTGTTTAACAAATCAAAAGTGGATTGGGTAGGAACACCCACGGACAATTACTAACACGAATAAAGGTCATTTGTCCTCGGTTGGTGTCCTCACCAACCGAAAAAGTAAAATTTATACTTCACCTTATTATTTATTTTAAGTGTCCGCTTTTTTATTAAAAGAAAGCGGGCATTTTTGTTTAAACTGGTTTTTATCCTCGGTTGGTTTGATTAACAAAAGAAAAGTGGATTGGGCAGGAACACCCACGTATGGAATGCACTTCAATAATTAATTTTATGGAGGTGCTTTTTTTTTGTGAAATAATGTTAATACCTCGTTGTCAATTACAATAATTAACAAAAACTTAAAAATTTTCTTGACTTTTATTATTTTATTTCCTAAAATTGCTCAACTAAAAAAATATTATGAAAATAAAAATACTAAGAAATTTTAAAACTACCCTTATGAAAGGGCTGTTGGTGTTGATATTTGGTTTGTTAGGAGATGTTAGTTGGGGGCAAACAACAGTAAATTATGAACAAAGAATAGCAAATTTTAATACAAATTTCACTGCTGGAACTGCTGGAAGCTATAACAATGGAAATTATCAAATTGGACAGTATGCCAATACTACTGGCGCAAAACAAGTTGTTGGTTGGCGTGAATTCAAAACACAAGGAGATAATGGAGGGAGTTCAAGACCTTTAAAAGTTGGTGATGAATTTAAAATTTCTGTTTCCGCACATACAGTTTATGGGCAAATGGGTTTTGCTTTATTAAGTAGTCCAGCTTCAAAATCAAGTTGGGCTGATAGATTAAGTAATGCGTCAATTTCTATAAACCTTGATAATTTTGGTTTTTGGTATGCGAAATATTATAATGGAACAACTATAAATGCTAGTACATCAACCGGAAGTTATAATATTGGAGGAAGCACTTCATACAAAAATTTTGTATTTACTTGTTTACTTACAGCTCCAAATAGAATGAATATTACAATTACTGATGGCACCAATACTTCATATCTTTATGATTTATTGTTAAATAATTCAAATCCTATAACAGAATATTCATTATATTTAAATGATGATTGGGACGGTATTGGGCACTATAATATATATTGGAATACAAATGGTGGAGCACATTCAGATTATGTTAAAAACACACTTACATGTCCCATTGGAAGTAGCAATGGCAATTTTACCATTTCTGATATTATACCTGATGGTTTAGCAGCAAACTCAACTTCAACGGTTAGCGTAAATTCATTAACAAAATCTGGTTCAGGAACTATTACACTTTCTGCACAAAATACATATACTGGCTTAACTACAGTTAGTGCAGGTATTTTACGTTTGAACAGATCAGGCGGAACAACTATTCCAAATACAAATAATGTAACTATAAATGGTGGTACATTGCAAGTAAGCACTGATCAAACTTTAAATGATTTAGCATTAACAAGCGGAACAGTTATTATTGATGCAGGAGTTACCTTAACTATAAATGGAGCAATTACAAGAACTTCGGGCGTAATTCAAGGTACAGCTACTTCAAATTTAGTTATTACAGGCGCAAGTGGCACAATTGCATTTGACCAAACTACACCA
>CAISTO010000121.1 GCA_903888395.1 uncultured Bacteroidota bacterium
AAAACACCACAAGTTCCTAATTCTATAGAAGATAAAATTGCTACATTTTATAAATTATATGTTGATACCAATAAACGTAAAAGTGATGGTGTTACAAAAACAGATTATTATTTAGGAAAAATTGCTGCCATTTCAAACATCAATGAAATGTTTGAATTAATTGCAGAAATGCACAGCAAAGGTTTTTCTGGGTTGTTCAGATTTGGAGTATCACAAGATGCAAAAAATAGTCAAGTTTATATTCCGCAATTATCGCAAGGTGGTTTGGGATTACCCGATAAAGATTTTTACTTTAAAACAGATGAGAAATCAACCAAAATAAGAAACGAATATGTAGCTTATATTGGTAAAATTTTTAAAGTGTATGGCAAAGATGAAGCTATGCAAAAAAACAATGCTGATTTAGTTTTAAAAATGGAATCTGATATTGCTTCAGGAAGCATGAACAGACTAGAAAGACGTGATCCAATTAAACAATATAACAAATATAAGCTATCAGATTTTACAGCCGAAAACCCAAATTTACCGTTCAATATTTATATTGCTAAAACTGGAATTATTAACTTCGATAGTTTAATAGTTGGTCAACCTGCATTTTTTAAAAACATCAATACACTCGTTCAAAAATATAGTATTGAAGAATGGAAAACATATTTAAGTTGGGGTTTTATGAACAATACAGCTTCATTACTAACGCTAGAATTAGAGCAATTGAGATTTGGTTTTTATGCCACTGTTTTAAGTGGAACCAAGGAACAAAATCCATTATGGAAAAAAGCAATTGCTGCTACGAATGGTGGTGTTGGTGAAATGTTAGGACAACTTTTTGTGAAAGAAACTTTTAGTCCAAACGCCAAACAACAAGTAAATACAATGGTTTCAAATATTTCTGATGCATTTGCAAATCGTTTGAAAAACTTAACATGGATGAGTAAAGAAACACAAGTAAAAGCAAATGCAAAATTGATAAGCATTACACGTAAATTTGGTTATCCTGATAAATGGACTGATTTTTCTAATTTAAATATTACCAATAGTTCGTACTTTGAAAATTGCATTGCTGCCAATGAATTTGATTATAAAGACATGATTTCAAAAATGGGCAAGCCAATTGATAAAAATGAATGGGGAATGTTACCTCAAACAGTGAATGCGTATTACAATCCAATCAACAATGAAATTGTATTTCCCGCTGCCATTTTACAAACTCCTTTCTTTGATGAAAATGCTGATGCAGCTTTAAATTACGGTGCAATTGGTGCAGTAATTGGTCATGAAATAACTCATGGTTTCGATGACCAAGGAAGTAAATATGATGCCAACGGAAACTTAAATAGTTGGTGGACTGAAAACGACAGAAAACAATTTGATGCGCGTACAAATGTGTTAGTGGAACAATTCAATAAATTTAAAGTAGCCGATAGTTTATATGTAAATGGAAAGCTAACTTTAGGTGAAAACATTGCGGATATTGGTGGACTAAGCATTGCATTTGATGCATTCAAATTATACTTGAAACAAAATCCAAA
>CAISTO010000122.1 GCA_903888395.1 uncultured Bacteroidota bacterium
ATGAATAAATTTAACATGATATTATTTATTTAAATTGTATGTATTTAATTGTTCGTTTAATAATGCCAATCCTTCCTCAAACGAATGTGGATTGTAGCCTAATTCTTTTACAGCTTTATCCAAAATAAATCCTGTAATAGGTGGGCGTTTGGCTGGTTGTTTGATTCCTTCGCTGGTAGAAATATTCAACAATGATTTGTCTAGTTTCCAAAAATCAGCAACCCTGTACACCAAATCAAAAACACTTAAAAAATCTTTACCACTAATATTATAAATTCCTTGCGCTTTTTTATCGGCTGCTAGTTTACAACCCATTGCCAAATCTTCGGCTAAAGTTGGAGTTCTAAATTGGTCGGAAACTACATTGATAGTTTTGCCACTTTCCAACGCGCCTTTTGCCCAAAGTACAATATTACTTCGGCTCATATCGCTTACAATTCCGTAAACTAAAACGGTGCGTAAAATACTCCAGCTTTTTGCATGATTGATGACTTCTTCTTCACCTTTTAGTTTCGATAATCCATAATAACTAATTGGGTTAGGTTTTTCGTTTTCAGTTAATGGTCCGTGAGTTCCATCAAAAATAAAATCGGTAGAAATATGAACTATATGCGCATTGTTTTTATTACATGCATTTACCAAATATTTTACTGCATTGATATTTAAATTGTCACAGCCTTCTCGTTCCGTTTCACAAATATCTACATTGGTCATGGCAGCAGTATTTATTACCACTTCAGGTTGGTGCTTTGCAATAATATTATTTACTTCTTGTTCGTTGGTAATGTCTAAACTTTCATAAATATAACCATGTTTATCAGCATACCTGTTTTCACCTCTTGCAGTTGCAATGAATGAATGCTCGCTATTGTTTTTATATAAATCAATTAACTTTTGTCCAAGTAGTCCGTTACTTCCAGTAATTAATATTTTCATGCTACAATATTAATTGAATTTAGGAGTAATTCTACATGAAAAATATTTGAAGAAAGAAACAAAAATTGTAGCCGTTGCAGGCGTCCTCGCCTCGCAACATAATTAGGCATTTAATTATAGGCGAGGACGCCTACAATGGCGAAACATAAATACTCCAACTATTCGTAGAGTTAGCGAAGCGCTCTACGGATTTTAAATGAATGTAGTGTCTCTGACACGGGCTATTATAAAACGAGTCTGATTCAGATAGCTATCGAACGCTTTGCAAAGGCTTGGATTCAGACAATGAGCTGGGAAGTTTATTGTTGGTTTTGCTGAGCTAAAACACTAACAACGGGCAAACATTTACAGAGAAAGTTGTAAACTTTTATTATTTATACTCACAAGTGACATTCGCTTTGCGATGCTTAACACTTGCGAGAGCTGGGGTTCAAGAAAAATTATGTATTTTCTGTTTTACTAAATTCCAAAATATCTGCTGGTTGGCAATCCAATGCTTTACAAATACTTTCCAAGGTACTAAAACGAATGGCTTTGGCCTTTCCAGTTTTTAAAATGGAAAGGTTCGAAAGTGTAATATCTACTTTTTCTGATAGCTCGTTTAAACTCATTTTGCGTTTAGCCATCATTACATCTAAGTTTACTATTATTGGCATATTTTTAAATGGTTAAGTCGTTTTCTTGTTTTAAATTTATTCCTTTTTGGAAAACATCAATTATCATAAAAATAATCAATGCAAAAAATAATGGGTAAAAGAAATTTTGTGCTTTTGAATAAAGCCCCAAATTTGCTAAACTTCCTTTGAAGTTTTCATGTAAAAAACTTAGCAAAATATAGTCTTTGCTAAAGTAAAGAAAAGGTAACGAAACCAATAAACAAAGAATAATTTTAAGTAATTTGATTACATTTTTACTAAAAAAAATATTTTGTTTAACCACCAAAACAATTAATAATACCAAAAGTAGGATAATCTGCTCAAAAACAAATTTTGCAATGATTAACATTTTACAAAACCATAATTTTGAAAACACATAATCAGCTACCGAATGATAATTGACAATTAGGTAAGGTTTGTCACTACTATGATTCAAACTTACTGAATCAAATATTGTGGTGTTAAAGTTTTCTTTTTCAATATTTATTTTCCCTGCATCAAATTTTTCGGTTTCAATATCTG
Source organism: uncultured Bacteroidota bacterium (assembly GCA_903888395.1). Lineage (GTDB taxonomy): Bacteria > Bacteroidota > Bacteroidia > UKL13-3 > UKL13-3 > JAAFJM01. The sequence continues at coordinate 2,115 of CAISTO010000122.1, forward strand.
ATATTTTTATGGTTGTTCTTTGTTTTACCCCATTAATTTCAGCTCGGTCAAAAATTGTTAATAGTGTTAGCTTATGTATGTTATTAACAAACATAAAACTTGCAAGGCAAAATAGCACTTTCTGTAATAACGAAAGTTTTAAAAACAATTTGAGTGGATTCATATTTTTTTATTTATTTGTGTGATGCAAACAAAAACAAATTTTTATTATAAAACAAATTATATTTATTGTATATCAATAAAAATAGTGTAATTATCAGTAAACAAATATTTTAAATTATTGGAGGATTTAGATCAATATTTCGATTAGTTCTCTTTTGTAGCTCATTTACTTGTAAAATAAAGCTCAAATTTTATTGTTTTTGAGCTATAAATGATACATTTGTGAGCTTTAAATAAATAGTTATGGCTAAACAAACCAAAGAAAAAAACGAAACAATTCTTGATTTTATTAAACAAAATCCTTTGTGTTCATCAAAAACTATTCACGATGAATTGAGTAATGAATATAGTTATGCAACTATTAAGCGAATTCTGCAACAATTTATCACTGAAAATTTAATTATTCAAATTGGAAATGGAAGAGGAACTAAATATGAAATTAGCCAAACTTATAACCTATTTCGAGAAATTAAAGTGAACGATTACTTTGAAAAGGAAATTGATGAAAGAGAAATAAGAACTAGCTTTAATTTTATGCTTATCAATGAAATATTAGAGAAAGTTTCTTTATTTACAAATGATGAAATGACTTTTTTAAACAGTTTACAAAACCTGTACATTGATAATACTTCAAAACTTTCGGAAGCGGAATATAAAAAAGAAATGGAGCGCTTGGCAATTGATTTGAGTTGGAAATCATCGCAAATTGAAGGAAATACTTATTCTTTATTAGAAACCGAACTTTTACTAAAAGAAAAAGAAACCGCATTTGGGAAAACCAAAGACGAGGCGACCATGCTATTGAATCATAAAGCTGCATTAGATTTTTTAATTGAAAACCCAACGTATGTAAAGCCTTTAACTATTTCAAGTATAGAAGATATTCATAGTATTTTGATACAAGATTTGGGAATAGACAGGAATATTAGGAACAAAAGAGTTGGTATTTCGGGTACTAATTATAAACCAATTGACAATGAATTTCAAATAAAAGAAGCGTTCGAAAAAATGTGTATTTTGATAAATAAAAAAAATAATATTTTTGAAAAAGCTTTGTTGGTTTTAGTACTGATTTCTTATATTCAAGGATTTGCAGATGGAAATAAAAGAACAGCCAGAATAATTAGTAATGCTATTTTGATGAATTATAACTATTGCCCAATTTCATACAGAACAGTTAATTCTATTGAGTATAAAAAGGCCATGCTTATTTTTTATGAGCAAAATAATATCAATTCATTTAAAGAAATATTTATAAAACAATTTGAATTTGCGGTAAATACTTATTTTTAAAAAGCCGGTTATAGTATAAATTTTACTTCAATAAAAGGATGTTTTTTAACACTCATTTTGCAATTCTCATCTCCCATTTCCCAATTCAAAATAGTTTGTAAGGCAAGGAGATGCTTCCAGCATAACGATTGAGTGAAATTTTGCTTTTGCCAATTGCTTATTGTCTATCGTCTATCGTCTATTTTTCTAAAAAAACAACCAATTTTCATCAAACTAAAATAATCACTTTTATAAGTAAGCATAAAAACTTACCTTGCCAACCCTTATGATAAATATAATTTTACCTGACGGTTCCGTTCGTACGTATGAACGGGGTTCAACCGCCTTAGATGTAGCCAAATCAATTAGTGAAGGATTGGCTAGAAATGTGTTAGCTGCCAAAGTAAATGGCGTAACAGTAGATGCAAACAGAGCAATCAATGAAGATGCTTCATTAACGTTACTAACCTGGAACGATTTAGAAGGTAAACAAACCATGTGGCATTCATCGGCCCATTTAATGGCCGAGGCTTTAGAAGCTTTATATCCAGGAGTTAAATTTGGAATTGGTCCTGCTTTAGAAAGCGGATTTTATTACGATGTAGATTTTAACGGTTTGCCGTTTTCAACCGATGATTTGAAAAAGGTAGAAGATAAAATGACCGAACTAGCAAGGTTAAGCAATGCATACGACCGCAAGGAAGTAAACAAAGCTGATGCCATTTCTTATTTTACTGAAAAAGGTGATGAGTACAAGCTAGAATTATTGCAAGATTTGGCTGACGGAACCATTACTTTTTATACACAAGGAAACTTTACCGATTTATGTCGTGGCCCGCATATTCCAAACACTGGATTTATTAAGGCTTTAAAGCTAACTTCAGTGGCTGGGGCCTATTGGAGAGGCAACGAAAAAAACAAACAATTAACGCGTATTTACGGAATAACTTTCCCTAAAAAAGCAGAATTGGATGCACATTTATTGATGCTGGAAGAAGCTAAAAAACGTGACCATAGAAAATTAGGAAAAGAATTAGAATTATTTACTTTTTCTGAAAAAGTAGGAATGGGATTGCCATTATGGTTGCCTAAAGGTGCCATGTTGCGCGAGCGTTTGGTTCAGTTTTTACAAAAAGCACAATTAGAAGCTGGTTATTTACCAGTGGTAACTCCACATATTGGACATAAAAATTTATATGTTACATCAGGTCATTATGAAAAATACGGTGCCGATGCTTTTCAGCCAATAAAAACGCCAAGAGAAGGGGAGGAGTTTTTCTTAAAACCAATGAATTGCCCGCATCATTGCGAAATTTATAAAGCATCACCAAAATCATACAAAGATTTACCAGTTCGTTATGCAGAGTTTGGAACAGTTTACCGTTATGAACAAGCAGGCGAATTACATGGTTTGACCCGTGTGCGTGGCTTTACTCAAGATGATGCACATTTGTTTTGTCGTCCTGATCAAGTAAAAGAAGAGTTTTGTAAAGTAATTGATTTGGTGCTTTATGTATTTAAAGCATTAGATTTTAAAGAATTTACCGCACAAATTTCTTTGCGCGATCCTGAAAATAAAACCAAGTACATTGGTTCTGACGAAAATTGGGCATTGGCCGAAAGCGCCATCATTGAATCGGCAGCAGAAAAAGGATTAAATACAGTTATAGAATTAGGTGAAGCAGCTTTTTACGGACCAAAACTAGATTTCATGGTGCGTGATGCCATTGGTAGAAAATGGCAATTGGGAACCATTCAAGTTGATTATAATTTACCTGAACGTTTTGAATTAGAATATACCGGAAGCGATAATTTAAAACACCGCCCTGTAATGATTCACAGAGCTCCTTTTGGTTCATTGGAAAGATTTGTGGCTGTGTTAATTGAACATTGTGCTGGAAATTTCCCATTGTGGTTAACTCCGGAGCCTTTTGCTTTGCTGCCAATTAGTGAAAAATATCACGACTATTCACAAAAAGTTTTGGAATTGCTAAAAAAACATGATATTCGCGGCTCATTTGACGACAGAAACGAAAAAATAGGCAAGAAAATTCGTGATGCTGAAACCAAAAAAACTCCGTATATGCTAGTTATAGGCGAACAAGAAATGGCCGAAGACAGCGTATCAGTGCGAAAGCATGGGGGAGAAGATTTGGGTAAAATGAAATTGGAAGATTTTATCATTTATTTAAAAGAACAACTAACAGTAAAAATATAATTAAGATTGGCATTACCACCTAAAAAGAAATCAGGTTACGTACCTGGAGGAAGAAGACTTCCGATGAAACCGGGAGAAGGAGAGTTTAACATCAATATGCAAATTCGTGCAAAAGAAGTACGACTGATTGCAGAAGGTATTGAGCCAGGTGTATTTTCAATTCAGCGCGCTTTAGAAATAGCCGATGAACAAGAATTAGATTTGGTAGAAATTTCGCCAAATGCTGAACCACCTGTTTGTAAAGTAATTGATTACAAAAAGTTTTTGTTTGAACGCAGGAAAAAAGCGAAAGAAGCAAAATCTAATCAAATCAAGCAGGATATCAAAGAAATTCGTTTTGGACCAAACACGGATGACCATGATTTTGATTTTAAATTAAAACATGGAGAAGAATTTTTAAAAGAAGGTCATAAGGTTAAAGCTTATGTGTTTTTTAAAGGTAGGTCAATTGTTTACAAAGAACGTGGCGAAGTTTTGTTATTGCAGTTTGCACAAAAATTAGCTGAATTAGGCAAAGTTGATATGTTGCCAAAATTAGAAGGCAAAAAAATGACTTTAATAATGAGTCCGAAGCCTAAGAAATAAGAAAATCGAAAAGTTGTATAGTATAAAAAGAATCGGAGATTAAAATGCCAAAAGTAAAAACAAACAGCTCTGCTAAGAAGCGCTTTAAAGTGACTCCTAGTGGAAAAATTAAAAGAGGCTCTGCTTACAAGAGTCACATTTTAACAAAAATGTCAACCAAACGTAAACGTAACTTAACCAAAGGTGGTTACATTAGCGAACCAGATATGGGGTTGATCAAAAATTTATTAGGAATAGGTAAGTAGTTGATAGTTGTCAGTTGATAGTTGTTAGTTGTTAGGATTTATTTCTAACAATTCAACCTTTCAACCATTCAACTCCCGATTTATCGGGACAACCATTTATCTTTCCAAACTCGGTTTCAAATAAGTATAAACCCGAACAAAAGCCCAAAAGAATCACAATAACCGAAGTGATCGCTTAGGTTCAAAAAACTAAATTAAAATTATGCCTAGATCAGTAAATTCAGTAGCCTCAAGAAGGCGTAGAAAAAAACTTCTAAAAATGGCCAAAGGCTATTGGGGAGCAAGAAAAAATGTATTAACCGTTGCAAAACATACGATAGACAAAGGTCTAAACTATGCTTACCGCGATAGAAAAACCAAAAAACGTAATTTCCGTGCACTTTGGATAGTGCGTATAAATGCAGGTGTTAGACAGTATGGTTTAAGTTACAGTCAGTTCATAGGTTTAGCTGCTAAAAGCGGCTTAGCTTTAAACCGTAAGGTTTTAGCTGACTTAGCAATGAACAATCCTGATGCTTTCAAAGCTATTGTTGAAAAAGTAAAATAAATTTTTAAACAACACCGTACAATTTTCGATTAAAAGCCTGCTAGCAATAGCAGGCTTTTTTTATGCTTGCTATTATATAAAAAAGGGCTGTTTCAAATTTTGAAACAACCCCTTTTATTTAAATAATAATTTATTATTCCTTGATAAATTTACTAATAAACTCTTCGTTTTCAAATGTTGCTTTCATAAAGTATACACCATTTGGTAAGCTACTTACATTAATTTTATAATTTAAATCTTCCATTTGAGTATTCATTTTATCTAATACTAACTTACCCAATATATCAAAAATTTGAATATTATTAGGCTTTTGAGTTTTATCAATCGTTTCTAAAATTATAAACTCTTTTGTTGGGTTTGGATATAATTTCATCATTGATTTTTCATCAATATGTTGTGCTACAACTAAATTTGTTAAATTACCTTTTTGTAAAGCTAAATATAAATTTGGTTTAGGTTTGTGAGTGTAGCAAGGATAAAAATATTTCAAAGAATCAGTTGTTACTGTTTTATTTGCTAGTGCAATTTCACCATTGATATAACATTTCCATTCATTCACTAATTTAGTATAGTTTGAATCAATGTTCCAAAGTAAAATACTATCTAATTTTTGCAGCGCAATGCCGTTTTTTTCTGACATTTTATAAATCAATGCCTGATCAAAATTTATTCTAAATTTCCAATTCATCCAAGTACTATCTGTTTCAGTCCTTGAAATTAACACGTTCTGTAAATTTATAATATCTGTAATATTGCTATTTATAGCAATATTTGTTGCTACCGTAATTTTCTTTTTTGTAACCATTAAATCCAAACAATGTAATATTTTGATATAACTATTTCGTTTAACAATTCTCTCATTACGGGTTAAGAATAAATTATTAGAAGAAACAATGGCTTTAAACTCATTCATGATATCTATATAGTTTTTCAAGCTATCTTTACTGTTAAATTTGGTTACGGTTAATTGAAAGGCTTCTGCAAAAGTTTTATTAATAAATTTGGTAGTATTTAATATAATAGAAGTATCAGTATTTACAGTTGAAGTCAATGTCAAATTTTCACCATTTACATTACCATTTAAATCTCCATTATTAGCGTTCGTTTTGCCTAAACCTCCGCCACCACCAACGGTATTAAATCCACAATGAGCATCTCTTGCATTGAGATAGGATTGGTTTAAAGAATTTATTGGGTTATTATCTGTTATGGTTACATTTCCAAAACATGGTATATCAAAAAAATAATTACTTAAACTTCCTTTCCATTCGTTGAAATTTGCCAATACACTATTACTTACTAACGGTTGAGAACAAGAAAGAGTGTTGCTTCCATAAGTTGAAAGTGACTGCCCATTTGAGTTAAATGATGAATAACCTTCATTTAAATAAACGGTAGAATTACTTGTAAGTAATGACCATGTTTGTCCTTTAAAAAGGTTGTATCCTGTTCCCATTGGCACTGAGCTAGAAAGTATCGCATTTTCAATATAAACTTCATCGGTATAACTATTTAAGAAAGAGTTACATTTCAAATCTAGCCAAACATTATAAGCCCTTAAATTAAAATCATAGCCCATTATAGTAGATTTTTGAATTTGTAAGTTAGAATTCGTACCTCCTGTAAAGTTAATGCCAGTACCATAATCAGTTATAGTACTTCTATAAGCTTTTACATTATCAATATAATTAAATCCATCACTGGCTTGTGCCACTAATAATGTAGAACATCTTTCAGCACCTCCATTTATCCAATTAAAACTTCCACCTATTGTTTCTAAACCCAAACCACAATCGTAAAAGCGAACATTGTTTAAATTCAATTCTGAACTAACCGAAATTTCCATGTGGCCAGTAATGGCTGTTTCTGCATTGTCAATTCTTACATTGTTAAAGTTTTGACCTAATGGATTACCATTTACTTGAATGCCTTTATGCTTTTGAGTAGAAGCACTACTTTTGTTAAAGTTGGAGTTGATAATTTCTACTCCTTGAGCAAAAATATTTAAACCTGATTTGTTTATAAATTCACATTTTGCTCCTTCTATTTTAAAATTAGTTAGGGTTTCTGGAATTGGTATTATTCCGCCCTCAACTAGCAATGAAATATTACTGTTATTATTACCTTTTATATGTATGGTATTATTGCCTACACTGGTAATTATGGGTGAACTATTACTTGTTTTTTTGAAATGAACATAACCATTTCCAATAGTTGAAAATATGGCATTTTGTTCCATTTTTAGCTCTCCTTCTATTAGCAAAGCACTGTTGCCATCTATTAAATTTACGATAGCTCCATTTTCAATAATTAATTGCGCCCCTTTTTGAATAATTAATTTACTGTTTGCATGTATTTTTAACTCGCCTCCATTTCTGATGGTTACAGAACTTCCAGCAGTTATATAAACCAATGCCTTATTGTTATTAGGTATGTTGTTATTATCACCTATGATAAATTTACCACCATTATGAATTCTAATTCTGGCTTCGTTACAATCTGAAGTTATATAAGATTGAGTTTCATTAGCCGCAGGAACTACATCGCTTGCCGTTGCATAATTGGTTTGGAAATTCCCGTAAATACGCAATTGACCATTATTGTTGATATCTATATTTCCTTGAATTGATTTTTTACTCGTAGAGGCATAATTAAATACATTGCCATTGCTATTTGGTAAAAAAGCTATGTTGGCTATAGGCTCGTTTTGTTTTAATTCATTGATGATCCATTCTATATTACCTTTAGCTCCTAATGTTACTTCTACATGCTTTTCGTTTAATACACCATCATTTTTGTCTGGAAAGTAAATAGAGCTAAAAGGTGTAGTAATTGATTTGCCTGCTAAAGAAAGGCCAATATCCATAAACAAATTATTGGTATTGATGTCCAAAGCACTGGTAGAAGGAATAAAACAATGGTCTTCACCAGAGGGAATACTGGGATACTTCTTTTTAATCATTCCCAAATCTGATTCCTTTATGTCTTTAAAAGTTTCTGTCTTACCACCAGGCGCATTATCGTATGGTAATGTTGGAAAATTATAATATACAGATTCGTTATAATGGTCTAAATGTAGTCCAAATAAATTTGTAAGTAATGGATTGAAAAGAAAATTTAATGCTACTGTCCATCCTCTGTTTTTAGGTACTTTACCCTCAAATAATAATTGACCGCTAGCCTGATTTGGACTGTTAGGTGTTGACCATGCATTTCCAATTACTTGTGCATACAATATTGATGAATTATATTGTATTACAGGTGCTCCTGCAGTAAATCCTAAGCCAGCGCCATTACTTGCCCCATTTATCAAAGCTACTCTAAGTGGCTTAGTAGGGTGTCCCATAGAATTAATAGTACTTTGCCATTGCGGTCTAAAATTAGATGCGTTTGAATTTGCATGATATACCAACATTTGCATGGCCGATTCCGCACTTAATTTTTTATTATAATTATCTTTAGCAGTGTTGTCCACTTGAGCAAAAAATTTGGTAAAATGCTGGATAGCTAAGGGAATATTGGCACCTTGATGAGGAGAATCGAAGGTGCTGTATAACCTGGTACAATGATTACAGTTTTGTTGTTCCATTAATTTTAATGCATAACGAACTATTAGTCCACCCATGCTAGCTCCAATTACAGCAATTTCATTTTTGCCAATTTTTGTTCTATTTGCCCATTGAATTATGCTTGTTAAAGTCAGTGCATTACTTTCTATGCGCGTTCCACCATTTTTAAAATCTACCAATATCACATCATAACCTTCTTGTTTCATTCGGTCTAAAAAAACAGGTAAGTTTTGTAACTGAAATGATTTTTGTTTTCCATTTTCATCGTAACATTTGCCAGTTTTAAATGTTTCCCACCCAATATCGCCATACCTATTATCATTTGGATTATTATCAATATCAAAACCTTCTACAAAAATTACAGGTTTTGTTAATTGCCCACTTAGTCTATTGGCATATTGAATATAAATGCGAGCATCGGCAGCTGAAAAACCATTAGTTATATTGCAGCTATTATAGCTTGTTCTAAAGTTTTGTTTTACTTCTATGGTTGCATCTGGTGTAATGTCATCTCCTGTTTTAGCCAATACAAATTGAGTTTTAGCTAAATAAATTTCATCATTGCTATAAGTAATTTTTACTACAATGGCTATTTCTTTACCCGTTTCAAAATTGGTATAATTAATGGTTTTGGTTTCATTGAAACCCCAATTAACATAGCCATTGCCATCGCCAAAGTTAACTTGCACATTACTAATACTTAAATTAATATTACTTATATATAAATCTGTTGGTAACTTAAATTTACACAAACCCTTCCAAGCTACAGGATTAAAAACACCTGCTGCAAAAACTTTAGCATTGTCATAAGGCCACACAGTAGGATTTTGTTTCTCAAATAATTTTTGAGTAATGGTATCATAAGCCATCCAACCTGAATCAACTGCTTGGGCTTTTATATAATCGTATTTTACAAATGTTACACCAATTGGAAAAACACCATCGTCAAGGTATGCTGATGCCTTTTGGTCTATGGTGTCGATGGAAGGAATAATAGCAGCATTTTTTTTAGCAGCATTGTGAAGGTCAAAAATAATTTGTCGGTAATTAGCAATTTGGCAAGTAGAGTCGCCATTGCCAGTAAAATAAGGAATATTACCCATAGGTAATGTTCGGTTAATTAATATTCCGGTAGGAATATTGAGTGGATTCAATGCACTAAAAGTGGATTGGATAGATCCTAACAAACCAGTGGTATCGGTTTGCGCATAGGCAATAATTTGCCAGAGCATGAATAAACATGCTAAATTTAACTTTTTCATAATTTTTAGATTTTAAGTATTTAGATTAATAATTGATTGTAAGTGAAATGGTGTCTTTTGTTGACGCAGTAGTAAAGGCAATGGAGGTGTCTAGGTAATAACTACCATTGTTTTGATTTAATATTTCCATATTTTCAAATAGGAAGTATTTAATATTTGTATGATGCAAAGCTGGAATGTAATAGAAGTGTTCAATGGTATCGGTTATATTAATTAAAGGAGGCAGCCCCCCCCCCCCCTCTGTATGGATCGAAAATATAAGAAAGTATAGTTTCAGGTTTGTCTTTATGGCAAGTATTAAAAAACTTTACTCCAACTACCGAAACACCTGCAATCACAATTCTATTTTGTTGGCTTTTTACAACATCGTAGCTTATGGTACTAATGTCATAATAATCGGGGTTTTGCACATCAATGTATAGGTTACTCCAATTGGTGTAATTGCCAAAGTTTACAAATCCGTTGCTATCTGTTTCGGCAGATTGTAAAACTTCCCAACTTGCACTGCTGCCCACGCCATTAGACGTTCGTTTTAGTAAACCTACAAATGCATTTTTTACGGGGGAATTGCTTCCATATTCTGTTACTTGTAGTTTTACTTCTCCACTACTATTTGTTTCGTCTTCTTTTTTGCAAGCATTTAGGCCTAGCATTACACTCAGTAATAGCCACAGCCATTTTTTTTGTGTTTTCATTTTTTTCATTTATAGTTTTAATAATTTACATCAACTGTTATGGTTTGGTTTGGCTCTACTGTTGGGTAGTAGCCATACGAGGTATCTATAAAATTTTTGCGTACAAATACCCCAAACGGTAATTTTTTATAGGCTGCTCCTAGTAAGCAGCAAATAGTGGTATCTACATCTGTTCCGTGTATTTCAACATCATTTTTAAAGTTAAAAT
>CAISTO010000123.1 GCA_903888395.1 uncultured Bacteroidota bacterium
AAGCCTAAGGCTTAGCGCAAATATTTAGGGGTTTTCGTATAATAAGTATATGTTCGTTTTTTCAACGGGTTAAAACCCGTTGTTACAAAATGTTTCGTTCCTCTGGAACTCAATGTTTATAAATGTTTACAAAAAAAACTATAAATTAGGTTCACGCCTTTGCGACAAATCGGGAGCAGATTTTTCCGCAATGGATGTAAAGATTCTATTTTAAAACTTTGTCAAAGTCTTAAACTTTGACAAAGTGTTGAACTGTATCTTTAGTCATTTCGAGCGTAGTCGAGAAAAATCAAACCTATTTTCGACTCCGCTCAAACTGACCACCTGAGCTGGAACTGAATAAAAACAAAAAAACCACGCAGAAACATAGCTCACATAGTTTATTGGCTATGTTTTCTATGTACCTATGTGGTTAGATTTTATTTAAAAACTTTGTCAAGGTCTTGAACCTTGACAAATTTATTATTAGTTGAACTGTTTTAATTATTTATGCTAAAATCCAATTGAATTTATATTCAGTATCAGGAATTTTAATTCTATCGGCAATGCGGGTCATTCTATCAGGTAAAGCCATGATATAATCACGGGCTTTTTCACCATTTTCTTTCAAATTACTCATGCTATCAATTTTCCAATCTTCAATTAAAGTTTTCATGATATCTATATAATCATAAGATGTATACACACCTATACGTTGGGCAGCATCACTGAAGTTTGAAAATATTCCTGTTTCTTCACCTAACTGACGAAGACATTGCGAAGGCATTAAAATTTTATTACGCATCATGGTTTCAAAAGCCAACATCATTTCATTGGTGTCAATTTCAAATATTTTGGTAACAAATGTTTTGTATGCTTTGGCATGACGAGCTTCATCGGCAGCTATTAAACCACATAATTTTGAAAGAATATGGTTTCCTTCTTGCTTAGCTATGGTTGCTACTCTGCGATGAGAAACATTGGTAGCCATTTCCTGGAAACTAGTGTATACAAAGTTTTTATAAGGATCACTGGCGGCACCATTGTCAAAACCATCGGCTATTAAATATTGGGTAGAAGCCTCAAACTGACGCATATCGATTCGGCCCGATAAATATAAATAACGGTTCAAAGCATCACCATGACGATTTTCCTCAGCGCTCCAACTCCGAAGCCATTTCATCCAACCATTGTTTTCATATTGATCTATTCCTTGTACACCCGCTAACCAAGTTTCATAAGTTGGCAAGGCTTCTTCGGTAATGGTATCTGCAACTAATACTGCTAAAAAATCGTAAGATAAATTTTGTGCTTGTTCTTGAATTGTTTTTAAGTCGGCTATAAAGGTTTTATCGGAAGTTAAGGGAAGTAATTCTGATGCTTGCCAATTTGTTTCTACAGGTTTTAAGTATTCATCGTTTATGTCTTCTACTGTTTTACCAATATGTAACATAACTTCCGATCTACTTGCGCTGAGTTTTTCTATCATTTTTTTAATTAAGTATGTTTGCGAATGTAATTTTAAAAATTGTTTTTTGCAATACAAGCATTATAATTAACCATTTGTTGTTTTTTTTAATAGGAAGTTTTTTAAAAGAAAAATCAAATTAGCATTAGAATAATCAAATAATTAATTTCAAAAATTGGTTAAAAAAGCAATTCAATAAAGAATCCAGTTTCGTTGTGGTATAATTTAAGTTTACCATTAATACTTTCGGCTCGTTTTTCCAAGCTTTTAAAACCATAGCCAATACTATTTAATTCAAGGTGGGAACAGTTTCCGTTATCAGATATTTGCAATAAATATTTTTTATCCTTTTTAGAAATTGTAACCATAAATTTATTGCCATTAGAATGTTTGAGGGTATTAGTAGCAGCTTCTTTAATGATTAATAAAATATTACGTTTAGTTTCAATAGGAATTTCAAATTTTTTATTGTCAATATCTTGTTTAATTAAATAATCGAAAGCCGAACCTTTAAAAATAAAATTTAAATTTGCCCTTGTTCTATCCAATAAATTATCAATATTACTTGATTCAGAATCAAGACTCCATAATACATTTCGAACCGACTGTAATGCCTCTTTTACATTGAATACAATAAATCGTAAATCTTCAGAAGTAACAGTATTTTTTAGTGAAATAAGTTCTACACGCATGGATGTTTTGGTTAAAATACCTCCAAGTTCATCATGAATATCGTATAGCAACTCTTTTTTAATTTCTCTTAATTTATTATAACTTGAAATTCTAATATAAAACAAAATTACAAACATTAAAATTACAAAAATAACAAACAAAGAAATGAACCAGGTTTCTTCGTAAATAGGAATGGCCACAAATACATTAAATGATAGCGTATTGGGGGTAGAAATCCCCATACTATTCTCTCCTTTAATTAAAATATTATTTTCTCCTTTTGGCAAATTCCATAATTGTAACATGCCAGAATTACCTATATTTATCCAATCTAATTGATTATTTATTTTATACCAATAATTACATTCTTTAGCATTTAAATAGTCTGACATGCTAAACTTTAAAGTTAACAATTCTTTACCTTTGGTTATAACAAATGGCTTATTTGAAGTATTTAAATTTTCACCGTAAAGTTCTTTATTCCTAATATTCGAATTTGAATAAATTCCAGAAAAATGAAGAGGGTTTTTAATAATATTAAGTTTAACATCTACCGGATTAATTATAATATAAGCATTAAGTCCACCAAATATGATGTTTCCATTTTCAAGTTTTTTACATGCGTTAAAATTATATTCGTCATCAGGTAATCCATCGATACTTGTATAATGTTCACTAATTTTCAATTGATCATCATAACAAAACAGGCCTTTATAGGTAGCAATCCAAAACCTTTTAAAATTATCCTGGGTAATGAAAATACATTTTCTATTATTAAGTAAATTGTTTAAATTTATAACTCTCACAAAAGTATAATCTTTTGATTTTAATTCAACTAGCCCATCATCAGTAGCTAAAAAAATATTTTTATTATATGCTATATAAATATCATGAATTTCATAATTAAAATTTTTACGTTTATTAATTCCAAGATTTATAATTTGATCAATTGTCTCAAATTTATTGTTTAATACAATCAACCCATGATTAGTAGCCACTAAAATATTACCATTGCTATCATTAACAATTTTCCGAACCAACAAATCATTTGAAAATTTCTTTTTCTCCTTTAATTTTATCTCTCTGTTTGTACCAAGAATAGTATTATAAAGAAGAAGTTTATTCAAATAACAACATCCTAATAATAAGTTATTATTTTTTAAATTAAGTATGCTAACAATTTCAGCATTACTATTAGGGAATTTAATTTTATAAAAAGATTTTTTTTCTTTATTAGTATAATCAAGCTTACCAAAAAAGCTACCACCATCTGCACCAATCCACATATACTTTTTATCAATATAACCGGTGTAAGCATTTAATTGATTATTATACAAAACAGAAAATTGTTGATTTGCTTTATTTCTTTTTAAAATTCCACCGTAATATAAAAAGTATAAATTTTGAACATCTTCTAAAACTTGACGTCTAACTAAAAGATTAACTTTAAATCCAGGAAATTCCTGTTCTATGATATCAAATTTTAACTTATTTTTATAAAGTAAATATAAACCTGCATTGGTACCAATGAAATAACTACCATTTGATGTATTTTCTAAAATATCATAAATAATAATTCTTTTATTAAAACTTTCAGTTGGTTTTAAATTTGAAATGTTTTTACCAATACTTAAATTATTGGGGTATTCAAAAACTAAAATTTCCTCTTTTATTTTAGATTCATAAAATATGTGAATTTGTTTAAATTTTTTGTCAAATCTGATAAATTTATCATTTTGGTTATTATAATTTGAAATATGGTTTGTGTTTAAAAATAAAGGTGAATTTTTATATGATGTAATTGAATTTAAAAAAATTCCATACTCTATAAAATAATCCTTCAATAATTTGAAAGAGGGACTTACTTTAAAAATATATGAATTAGATATATTATTTTTGGTTGCAGAAACAAAAATAGTATCGTGTATTATTATCATTTTACCAATTTTTGTAGCTGATAAATTCAAATATTTTACCAAACCATTTATAGGATAATCCACTAATTGCCCATTTTTTGTAAGTAAAATTAAATGGTTTTTGGCATTAGAAAGTATTTGACAAACAGGTTGATTAGTAAATGGTAATATTACCTTAGCAAGCAAATTAGATTCATTAACATTATAAACACCTTTATTGGTACATACATAAACACTGTTTCTAATATATGAAATGGAATATATGGTAAGTCCGTTTAATATATGGCCATTTTGGGCCATATTATTAATTTGAAAAAGTTGACTACCATTATATTTATAAAGTCCTTTCGAGTTAAAGAACCAAATAGAATTTTCATTATCTAATAGCATAGAATTAATGCTATTGTCTGCTATAGGAATATCAAAATCTAATCGTTTTAAGTTATAATTATTTAATGCTAATAAATTAATATTATTCCAAATAAAAATAAATGCTAAAACAATTCGAAAACAATATTTATACATATGCTACTATAATTTTTTTTGAGAATTATAAATTGCAAACAACTGACCTTTACTATTTATATGTAATTTAGTATATATGCGTTTTATATATTCATTTACAGTGTTTATAGATATGTTTCTCTTTTCTGCTATCATTTTATAACTGTAACCTTCTATAATAAACTGAACAACTTCATGTTCTTTTTCAGTTAAATTATTGTTGGATTGGAAACTGTTTTTCTGAAAAAATCCAATTACCTTTCTTGCAATTCTTGGGCTCATAATAGACCCACCAGCACTGATCATAAAAATAGTATCATGAATGTCACCTAAAAACATATCTTTGGTAATATAACCAATGGCACCTGCTTTTAATGAATCATAAATAGAATCACTGTCTTCTAAAACTGTGTTCATTACTATCTTTACTTGGGGTAATTTTTCTAATATCAGAGGAATTGCATCAATTCCATTGATGCCTGGCAATACAATATCAAGTAAAATTATATCAATATGAGTATTGGAATCAATAGAAGCTAAAAAGGATTCAACATTAGAATTTGATAATACTATTAGAAATTCACTTTTTAATTCCAAAATTTCTATCATAGATTTCAAAAGTGTTCTATCGTCTTCAATTATTGCAATTTTGATCATTTTATTTATAAAGTTTATTTAATTTAATTTCAATCTATTTCAATAAAATCAATGAAATTAAATTAATTATTTTTTAATTGCACTGAATTTTTTATTTGATAAAGTGAATCAAGTTTAAGTTTAAACAATGAATTAAACAAATATTATTATATATTCTTTGTACAGTCAATTCAATTCATAAAAAAAATATATAAAGCAAAAATATAACAAAAAATTTTAACTGCTAAAACAGCATTTTAAAACCTAAAATTACATTAAATTATATTTAATTTCTCCAAATTTAATATTCTAAAATTTATATCGATGGCTATACTTCGACAAACTCAATAACCAAAAACGGCCATTCATACTTTCACGATTTGTAGGGACTTTATACTTCATTCACACTTTGCTTGAAAAAACTTTCTTTTATAAAATACAAAATCAATCCCGAAAAGATAATTCCCACAGCACCTAAAATGTATTGCCAATCGCTACTTAAAAACACAAACAACCAAACCAAAATTCCTAAAATAGCAGGTATTGGAAAAAAAGGCATTTTATAGGGTAAGCGTAATTTTTTAGATCGATAATGCAAAGCAATTAATCCAATAGATTGACTGATAAACTGTACTAAAATTCGCATGATGATAATGGCAGTAATAACATCTTTTAATTTAAACAAAAGACTAAAACAAAAAGCCAATCCACCTAATACCAATAACGATACATGAGGAAAATGTTTGGTGGGATGTAATTTGGCAAATACTTTAAAAAAATTGCCGTCTTTAGCAGCAGCATATGGCACACGCGAGTACCCGAGCATTACTGCAAAAAGAGAGGTAATGGCTATAAATAAAATCAAACCTGTAGCGAATTGTGCAGTAGCATGTCCGTATAATTTTTCAAAAAATGTACTGACAATAAACTCAGAATACTGAGCTTCTTGCCAAGGAATTACTCCTAAAATTCCTATTTGCATGCATAAATATAGCACCGCAATTCCTGCAATTGAAATAAAAATACTTTTAGGAATATTTTTTTGAGGATTAATAATTTCAGCTCCCAAATGACATACATTATAATAACCCAAATAGGAATAAATACTTTTTACAGAGGCTTGCCCAAGGGCAACAAAAAACATAGGTTTTAAATCGAAGGCACTAGTTGGAAAATCAAAAGCCATTTGTGCATCAAAATGTGTAAATGCAGATATAATTAACCATAAAATGGTAGAACCTACCACTACCCACATAATGACAGAAAGTTTTCCCAATGTTTTAATGTTTCGATATAAAATCCATACCAACAAAAGTACCAATGAACCAGAAACTATTTTTTGTTCTAAGCCCGATAATGGCAATAAATAAGTTAGGTATTGAGCAAATCCAATAGCACCTGAGGCCACCACTAATGGGGCTTGAATACTGGTTTGCCATACAAACAAAAAGGAAAACATCCGTCCATATTTTTTACCATATAATTTTTGTAAAAACACATAAGATCCACCAGCTTGAGGCCATTTAGCCCCTAATTCGGCCCATACAAATGCGTCCATAAATGACAGCAATGCACCTAATAACCACGCCAAAATACATTGAGGGCCGCCCATGGTATGAATAATAAATGGAATGGTAACAAATGGTCCAATGCCCACCATATCAATCATGTTAAGTGAAGTAGCTTGACTTAAATTTAATCCTCTTACGAGTTTGTTCATTTACAATAATAATCAAAAATGTGAATTACAATATTCATTTCTATGAAATGGTAATGGTAATTCCTATCATTGCATTAAATGAACTCAGATAAATTTACTTTAAATACTGATATTGATTTAATTGAAAAAAATAAAAATAATAACAGTTTAATTGGATTAGTTCTTTGTGGTGGTAAAAGCACCCGAATGCATACTGACAAGGCATTTATACAATACCACCAAATGCCTCAGGCGTACTATTTATATAATCAATTAAATGCTATTTGTGACCAAGTATATTTATCGTTTAATCAAACTCAAGAATTACAAATAGAAAAGGCATATCATAGCATCATTGATCATATAAAATACGAAAATTCTGGACCTATAGCAGCTATTTTATCAGCAATGGAAATCCATCAAAATAAATCTTTTTTAGTATTAGCCTGCGATTATCCTTTGCTTACAAATGATGATATTATTAAACTAAAAAATAGTTGGGAATTTGAAAACAATTCCGTTTCATTTTATAACAATGAAACTAATTATAGGGAACCACTTTTGGCCATTTACCACCAAAAAGATTTACAGAAACTAGCCAATTTTTACAAGGAAGAAAACACTTCATTACAGGTTTTTTTAAATGAAATAAATGCAATAAAAATTCAAGCTATTTCAAATAAAAACTTAACAAGTATAGATACAAAAGAAGCATTTGAAAAAACTTATCATTTGATCAATAATTAACTAATTAATAATGGCAAGATCAGCAGTATATCCCGTAAAAATAACCAAAGTAAATGAATCAAATTTTCAGCTAGCCGATGATTTATTAGCGGTAGAAGAACCTTTAGAAATACGCATTGGCTATGGCAATAAAGCAGATCGAAAACAAAAGAATATTTCGGTTACCATGCGCACACCCGGACATGATTTTGAGTTAGCATTAGGGTTTTTATTTACTGAAGGAATGATTGAAAAGGTGGAACAAATTTCACAAATAAAATATTGTACTGAACTTAATTCTCAAAAAGATAATGACAATATTGTTAGGGTAGAATTAAAGGAAAATGTAATTATGGACTTTAGTAATATTCAACGAAATTTTTATACTACTTCTAGCTGTGGTGTATGCGGAAAAGCAAGTATTGATGCCATAAAAACAGTGTGTAAATTAACTACTATTCAACCAGAATTTACCGTTAAAGATGAGGTAATTTTATCATTACCCCAAAACCTAAGAGCATTACAAAATGTGTTTGAACATACTGGTGGATTGCATGCATGTGCTTTGTTTGAAACCAATGGAAACATAGTTCTATTGCGAGAAGATGTAGGCCGACACAATGCTTTAGACAAATTAATTGGAGCTGTGGTAGGAAGTAAAAATGAAGAGATTTTATTTAACAATAAAGTACTATTACTAAGCGGACGAGCAAGTTTTGAACTGATACAAAAAGCCGCAATGGCACAAATTAAAATAGTTTGCGCAGTAGGTGCACCCAGTAGTTTGGCGGTACAAACGGCCAATGAATTTGGGATTACACTCATTGGTTTTTTAAGAGATAATAGGTTCAATATATATAGTGAAGCCCAAAGAATTCAGCATGTAAATAACCATTAGCAATTATTTGAAAAATATTTGTTTAAGTATAATTTTTAATGAAACTTTTTTAAAAGCATTTTGTTAAAACAATAAAAAATAAAGATAGAAATTATAAAATGAGTAAACAAATTGAAAAAATAAGAAATTCGATTGATACATTAAGACAAGAAATTATCAATCATCAAGTATATTCAATTATAAAAGATGTAGATGATTTAAAAATTTTTATGCAATACCATGTATACGCAGTTTGGGATTTCATGTCGTTATTAAAAACTCTTCAAAATAACCTGACTTGTACTACTGTTCCTTGGTTTCCCAAGGGTTCTGCAGAAACAAGACACTTGATAAACGAAATAGTAGTTGGTGAAGAATCAGACATTGATTTAGCAGGAATTAGAAAAAGTCATTTTGAATTATATTTAGATGCCATGAATCAATGTGGAGCGGATACCAGTCAAATTGAAAAGTTTATTGCAACACTTAAAAATACTGGCAATTTTAATTCTGCATTTTCAGCTGCTGAAACACCAAAAGAAGCACGTGATTTTGTGAATTTTACTTTTGAAATTATAAATAGTAATAAAGATTATTTACAATCAGCAATATTCACATTCGGTCGTGAAGACCTCATACCATCCATGTTTATTTCAATTGTAAACGACATTCATAAAAACTTTCCAGAAAGCATTTCAATTTTCAAATATTATTTAGAAAGACATATTGAAGTTGATGGTGATCATCATAGTCATCTTTCACTACAAATGACAACAAACTTATGTGCCAATAACGAGCAGTATTGGGAAGAAGCGGAACAAGCAACTATTGAATCATTGAATAAACGTATTGAACTTTGGAACGGTGCATATCATCATATTCTCAATAATAAAAATACTGCAAATAATAGTTTATTAAAATGATTTATTAATAAAAGTGCTTTTTTCTTTGATATTTTAATAGTGAATATTTACAAAAATTATTTATACCGGGCTATTTTGTTTAATAAAGTAAAAAGAGATAAAAAATATTATTTTTGAAACCGTAAAAAAATTATAAATAATTTAATCAATAATGAAACACTTAAAAATATTCACTTTACTTACCTTTACAATTATATCTGTTTGCATTGCAACAGCCCAACAAGTAAAAATAGTGGGACAAATGAAAGATGTAATGAAGAAAGGTAAGCTATTTGGCAATATAAACCTTGACACCATTGAAAATAAAGAACATTTATATGGACTTGGGCCCATTGAATATTTAACAGGTGAAATATTAATTATTGATGGAAAGTCATATCAATCAAATGTATTAGCCGATTCAACTTTAAAAGTAGAAGAAACTTATCAGTTAAAAGCTCCATTTTTTAGTTATACCAATGTTTCAAAATGGTATGATCAAAGTTTGCCAGACAGTATACAAACTATTAAACAATTGGAGATTTATTTGAATCAAATAACCAAAAATTCACCACGACCTTTCATGTTTAAATTGATGGGAACTGTTGAAAAGGCAAGCATACATGTTGTTAATTTACCTAAAGGTTCAAAAGTAAAGTCACCTGAAGATGCACATAAGGGGAAAGTAAACTATAATTTATCGAAAAAAAATTGTGAAATTATTGGATTTTTCTCTACTGATCATCAAACAATTTTTACGCACCACGACACATTTTTACACATGCACCTTATTACAGCTGATAGAAAAAAAATGGGGCATTTGGATGATGTGTTTTTCAAAAAAAATACTATGGTTCTTTCCCTACCATTTGAATAGTTTAAAAAGTCAGTTGTAATTTTAACTTTTAAATAAGCAAAAAACAATTTTCAGTAAAAAAGCAAACATTTAACAATAAAAAACCGCTACTCGAATCATATTCGTTTATATTTTCAATTTATAATTTCGTTGTTCATTCAAAACAAAAAATGATGTAATGACGAAATATAAAAACAATGACCATTCAAAGCAAAAAATGGCACTTGCTTTTTGCTTAATAATCATCCTATTTACCAATTGTAACAACAAAAATACTTCGAAAATAAAGACAACGGAAACTGCAATTGCTGAGTTAACCAATCCTCCATTTGTTCCTATTCCCATTGGAAATAGAGCTGCTATGAAACTGGTGGTAAGCATGGAAATTATAGAAAAAGAAGGTGAATTGGCTGATGGAGTTAGATACATTTATTGGACTTTTGGCGGCAGTGTTCCAGGTAGTTTTATTAGATCAAGAGTAGGTGATGAAATAGAATTTCACTTAAAAAATAACCCAGAAAACAAACTTCCACATAATATTGATTTAAATGCTGTAACAGGTCCTGGAGGCGGAGCGGCATCATCGTTTGTAGCTCCTGGCCATGAGGTAGTTTTTTCATTTAAAGTGCTTAACCAAGGTTTGTTTGTTTACCATTGCGCCACTGCACCAGTGGGCATGCATATTGCCAACGGCATGTATGGTTTAATATTGGTAGAACCTGAAGGTGGCCTAACTCCAGTTGATAAAGAGTATTACATTATGCAAGGAGATTTTTATACCAAAGGTTCTAATGGAGCTAAAGGTTTACAACAATTTGATATGGCAAAAGCTATTAAAGAAGAACCCGATTACGTGGTCTTTAATGGCAAAGTAGGCTCATTAACTGGCGATAATGCGATTACTGCAAATGTGGGTGAAACAGTTAGGTTATTTGTGGGAAATGGTGGACCAAATTTGGTATCATCATTTCACGTGATTGGCGAAATATTTGATAATGTAAATATAGAAGGAGGTTCGCTAATAAATCATAATGTACAAACTACTTTAATACCCGCTGGTGGTTCTACCATTGTAGATTTTAAAGTAGAAGTTCCAGGAACTTTTATCCTTGTTGACAATTCAATATTTAGAACTTTTAATAAAGGAAGTTTAGCCATGCTAAAAGTTTCCGGTAATGCCAATAAAAATATTTTTTCAGGTGAAAAATATGACACTGTTTACCATCCAGAAGGAGGAACAATTCAGGAAATGCCTGCATATACTTATGAAACAAAAACTCCTAAACCTACAACTTTAAAAGAAAGAATAGCTGAGGGGCAATCAATATATAATAACAATTGTTTTGCTTGCCATCAAATAACAGGTCTAGGATTACCAAATGCTTTTCCTCCTTTGGCCAATTCTGATTATTTAAATAAGGATGCCAACAGGGCAATAGATTTTGTTTTAAAAGGACATTCGGGTGAAATCAGAGTGAATGGTAAAAAATATAATAGTGTTATGACTGCACAAGTATTAAATGATGAAGAAATAGCCAATGTATTAACTTTTGTTTACAATAATTGGGGTAATAGCAAAAAAGATATTTCAACTCAATTGGTTTCAAAAATTAGAAATATGAAATAAATAAAAATAAAATAAGCAAACAATAAACTTATGAAATTAAATAAAAAAAAATTGCTAGTTATAGTAAGTATTTTAACTATCGTTTCTTGTAATAATAACAAGTCGATTGATAAAAATAATTCAGGTAAAAATAACAAACAAAAAGAAATATATAAAGTAAAAAATGTAGATGAAGCAATCACAGAATTGAAATATGGTAACAACCGATTTTTAGATAATGCTTTTATAAATACCAATTACAAAGAACAAATAGAAGCAACTAAAGAAGGCCAACATCCTCATTCATTTATATTAACTTGTATAGATTCAAGGGTTCCACCAGAAATAATTTTTGACCAAGGAATTGGAAATATTTTTGTAAGCAGATTAGCAGGAAATATTGAAGATGACGATGTATTGGGGAGCATGGAATTTGCTGCTAAAGTTAAACATACCAAACTTTTTGTAGTATTAGGTCATAGTCATTGTGGCGCAGTTAAAGGAGCAATTGACAATGCAGGTTTGGAGCATTTAACACAATTAACTAATAAAATAAAACCAGCAATTAATCCTCAAAAAACGTATCCACTAGAGGATGAAATGGAAGACATTGTTTCGCGTAAAAATGTAAGCTTAACCATAGAACAAATTCTTAAAAACAGTGCTACATTAAGATTGATGGTGGAAGAAAAAGAAATAAAAATTATAGGTGCTTTTTACGATATTTCAAACGGTGAGGTGGAGTTTTTTGATAAAAAGAAGGAGTAGAAATAAAGGATGAGATGTGAAAATTGGCAATGTGAAAAAGGGAATTGACAATAAGCTATTTATACACTAGCCGGCATTTTGAAAGTTTGAATTATAAAAGTGTAGCGCCATTTTATACAAAGC
Organism: uncultured Bacteroidota bacterium; assembly: GCA_903888395.1. Taxonomy (GTDB): domain Bacteria; phylum Bacteroidota; class Bacteroidia; order UKL13-3; family UKL13-3; genus JAAFJM01. The sequence continues at coordinate 12,733 of CAISTO010000123.1, forward strand.
GCTGACTATTTAGCCATAAAATTAAAGTTTAGTAAGTTTAAATTATTTGAATAGTTTTGTTGAACTAATGAATTAAAACAAGGAGTTTTTATGCTTTAGTACTATTTTTATTTTAATTTACATAAAACTACAAAATGAATCATTTAGTAATATTGGGAATATTTGGCCTAGGATTTGGAGAATTACTAATTATATTATTTCTTGTTTTATTGTTTTTTGGTGGTAAAAAAATACCTCAAATAATGCGTGGAATAGGACAAGGTATTAACGAATTTAAAAAGGCAAAAAATAGTAAAAATTCAGATTCAACGGCTACAAAAAATAATCATCAGGAATGATCATAGACCAATACAATCGAAACCATGATTATTTAAGAATTTCACTTACCGATAAATGCAATTTGCGTTGTGAATATTGCACAGCAGAATATTTACCAATAGGAAAATCTACCAATTCAAAATACATGTCGGCAGCTGAAATTGATAGCATTGCGGCAGTTTTTATTAAAAATGGCGTCAACAAAATTCGTTTAACAGGTGGAGAACCATTGGTAAGAAAAGACGCCAAAGAAATTATTGAAAAACTATCAAAATATCCAATCAAATTAACCATTACTACCAATGGCGTTTTTGTAAATGATTTTATAGAAACATTTAAAAATGCAGCTATTAATTCTGTAAATGTTAGTTTGGATACATTGGTAAAAGAGCAATATTTATCCATAACCAAACGTGATGAATTTGACAAAGTTATGCAGAACATTGATATGCTTTTAGCAAACAATTTTCATGTAAAAATAAATGTGGTAGCCATTAAAAACTTTAACCATCATGAAATATTAAACTTCATAGAATGGACCAAAGAAAAACCTTTACACATTCGTTTTATAGAGTTTATGCCTTTTTCGGGCAATGAATGGAGCAAAGAAAAAGTATTTACTCATGAACAAATTTTAGAGGTAATTTCCTCAAAACACAATTTCATGAAATTAATCAATGAAAAAAATGATACTGCAAAAAAATATTTTATTCCAAATTACAAAGGAACATTTGCGGTAATAAGTACCATGAGTGAACCGTTTTGCAGCGGTTGTAACAGAATGCGATTAACAGCCGAGGGCAAAATGTATAATTGCCTTTTTGGCAAACAAGAAACTGATATTTTGGGTGCTTTTAGAGCAGGAAATGACATTGAACCATTAATATATCAAAGTGTTAAAAGTAAAAAAGAAATGCTTGGTGGTAACAATGAAAATATTAATTGGGGAAAAGAAAACACCGAAACCCGCGAAATTAGTATGATTGGATTAGGTGGATAGTTGATGGACGATAGACCATAGACGATGGACGATAGACTTTAGTATATAAAATTCAAATAATTCTTTAGAATCTGTGGCAAAAAAAATTATTATATTGCCAAAAAATTATTTCAATAGCCATAAGAAAGTATCAATGAAAAGATATGCAATCTGTGGTTAAAAAATCATGATTTCAGTTTCAGAAGCACAAAAACTAATAACAGCAAATTCAAATATAATTGAAACTATTACTGTTCCTTTATACGAAGCTACAGGATTGGTAAGCGCTGAAAACATGTTTTCAAATATTAACTTCCCTCCCTTTGATCAGTCGGCTATGGATGGATATGGTTTTAGATTAGAGGATTTAGACGAGAACAAATCACTTACTATAACTGACGAAATTCCCGCGGGGTTATTTCCTATAAAGCCGCTTTTACCAAATTCAGCTGTTCGTATTTTTACTGGAGCACCAGTTCCTATGGGTTGCAATACCATTATAATGCAAGAAAAAGTTACTGTTGTAAACAATCAATTATATATCAATGATGAACAAATTAACATTGGAGCAAATATCAGAACCAAAGGTTTTCAAACTAAAATAGGCGACCTTGTATTGGAGTCAAAAACTAAAATTACTCCAGGTGTAATTGGCTATTTAGCAGGCTTAGGATTTGATAAAATAAAAGTTTTTAGGAAACCCAATATTTGTGTTATAACAACTGGAAATGAATTAAATAATCCAGGAAATACATTAGAACCAGGAAAAGTTTATGAATGTAATTCCTATAGTTTACATGCTGCCTTAAGTGAATATTACATCAATCCCAAAAAAGTAATAAGTGTTAAAGATAATGAAGTTGAATTAACACAAGTGATAAAAAATAATATACCCAATTTTGATATTATTATTCTTTCAGGTGGCGTTTCAGTTGGCGATTATGACTTTGTAAGTAAAGCATTGGAAAACTGCGGGGTTGAAAAAATATTTCATAAAGTAAAACAAAAGCCTGGTAAGCCTCTTTATTTTGGCAAAATAAACAACACCCTAATTTTTGGTTTGCCTGGAAATCCATCTGCATTATTAAGTTGTTTTTACTTATATATTTCCCCCGTTATAAAAAATATGATGGGTTTGAAAACTGAAAACAAAACACTTTTACCACTATCAAATTCCTTTACAAAAAAAGCTGGATTAACATTTTTTCTAAAAGCAAAAATGGAAGAAAATAAGGTTACCATTCTTCAAGCACAAGAATCGTTTTTAATGAGTTCTTTTGCTTATGCTAACTGTATTGTTCGGCTTGATGAAAATAAAACCGAGTTGAATGTTGGCGATTTAGTAGAAGTTTATTTGTTAAATTAATTAAGAAAATGACAGCTTCAATCCTACTATTTTATGTGTTGTTAGTTTTAATTGCTTTCTTGTATTCATCAGTAGGACATGGAGGTGCGAGCGGTTATTTGGCTTTAATGGCCTATTTTTCATTTGCACCCGAAACCATGCGACCAACAGCTTTATTGTTAAATATTTTTGTATCGCTCATTGCATTTATACAGTATTACAAAAGCGGTTTTTTTAAATGGAATTTATTTTGGCCATTTGCATTGGCGTCCATTCCTGCAGCATTTATTGGTGGATTTATAACCGTTGATGCTAGTTTATATAAAAAAATATTAGCTGTACTTTTACTTTTTTCGGTGGTAAAACTTTTAGGTGTAAAATTTCAAACAAAGGATTTTATTGCAAAGCAAAATATATTCTTAGCACTTTTAATAGGTGCTGCCATTGGTTTATTTTCAGGTATGATAGGCATTGGAGGTGGAATTATTTTAAGTCCTATTATATTGCTTTTGCATTGGGGAAACATGAAACAAACAGCTGCTATTTCTGCATTGTTTATTTTTGTAAATTCATTGGCTGGTTTAGCTGGATTGTTTTCAAAAGGATTTGAATTTAAAAGTGAAATGATATTGATGTTGTTGCTTGCTTTAATTGGTGGATTTGCTGGTTCCTATTTTGGAGCAAAGAAAATGAACAGTCGCTTTTTAAATAAAATTTTAGCAGTTGTGCTTATCATTGCAGCTGTAAAACTAGTTCTTACTTAATGTAATTTTTTGAATAAACACAAGGGTAAAAATGAAAATAAAAATATTGGTATTTGGACAACTTTCTGAAATAATAAATGTATCGGAATTAGCATTATTAGCGGTGAATAATACCGATGAATTTAATAAAAAATTATTTGAATTATATCCAAAATTAAATGAAATAAAATTTACAATGGCCGTAAACAAAAAAATTATTCATGAAAATACTCCATTGAATCATGAAGATGTAGTGGCTTTATTACCACCATTTTCGGGAGGATAATTTAAAATAAAATATAGTTTATAAATAAATGAGTTTTACTCAAAATAATGATAGATACCATCGTCAAATTATTTTAAAAGAATTTGGTGAAACGGCACAACAAAAACTACTAAATGCAAAAGTGTTGGTAATTGGTGCTGGCGGTTTGGGCTGTCCCGCACTTCAGTATTTGACTGCGGCAGGAGTTGGTAACATTGGTATCATTGATTTTGATGTGGTTACAATTACAAATCTGCAACGACAAATATTATTTTCAGTAAATGATATTGGCAAACAAAAAGCAGCAATAGCAGCTATAAAATTAGCCGAAATAAATCCCGAAATTCAAATTCAAGTTTATAATTTTCAGCTTACGAACAAGAATGCTTTTGAAATATTTGCTAACTACGATTTAGTAATTGATGGCACAGATAATTTTGCTACTCGTTACTTAATTAATGACGCTTGTGTAATATTAAACAAGCCTTTGGTTTACGGGGCAGTTTTGCGTTTCGAAGGTCAAGTTGGAGTTTTTAATTTGATCAATAATGAAACTAAAATAAAGACAAATTACCGAGATTTATTTCCAGAACCTCCTAATCCTTTAAACGCATTATCATGCAATGAAGCCGGTGTTATTGGCGTTTTGCCAGGAATTATTGGAACCATGCAAGCTACAGAAGCTATAAAAATAATTACTGGAGTTGGAAAACCATTATGTAATAAAATTATTTCCTATAATGCTTTGCA
>CAISTO010000124.1 GCA_903888395.1 uncultured Bacteroidota bacterium
GAAGAAGCACCATTTATTGATTTATCGAGCAACGGACCAACCCAATGGGATTGGACAATAGATCCACCTTGTATCAGTTGTATTACTGATCCAAATAATGGAATAGCCAATTATTTTATAACAGGAACTGGACAACCAGGACAAAACGTAGCAAGTCCACGACTAGCAGCTTTTGACCCCGGTCAGTTTAAAGTTTGTTTGCGCGTTTGGAATTTACGAGGCATGGATTCTATTTGTAAATCTGATTACATAAAAGTGGTAGAAGGAAATTACATGTGCTCTGGTTCAGGCGGATTTGTAAGTACAAAAGACGAAGGATTTTTATACGGAATCAGTGGTCCTTACCAAACTTATGCGCGTAGCAGCTGGCCAAGTAACTGCCCTGGATTTACCATTGCACCTTGTGCCGATTCCATTACATTATATGTAGAAAGAATAAAAATGTGGCCAACAGATAGTATTGAAATATTCAATGGCCCAACTATCACATCACCAAGAATTACTGCCATTGGCGCAAGTTCATCAGGACAAATTCCATTAACTACAGCACAGTCAACCATCAAAGGAGGAAGTTCAATCAGCTTTAAATACAAACCAGGAACAGGTGCATTGCCATCAAACTACGATTCAGCATCGTTTATTATTAGATGGAAAGCAACTCCTGCAAGTTATCCAAAACCAATTTCTAGAATAGACATTTCGGATACGGTTTATTCAAACCAATTAATTTCATACAAAAACAAATCGACTGGTAAACTAATGAAATACAGTTGGGATACAGATGGAAACGGAATTTATGATTCAACCACATCAAGCCCAACACGTACATTCTTAATTACAGTACCAACTTTAAAAAATATTTGTATTGTAACTTATAACTGTGTTGGTTCAGACACATCGTGTAAACAAGTAGCATTTTTACCAGTAAATCGTCCACCAATAGCACGTTTTACAGCTGATAAATTTGTAGGATTTAACACCGATACATTCACCATGATAGACCAAACTGCTAACGGAGTTGCGGGATGGAGATGGACATTTATACCAGGAGCAGTTCAGTATTTAAACGGAACAACAGCTACTAGTCAAAGCCCACAAGTACGTTTAACAAGTCCAGTTCCTTATACTATCAGATTAACAACAACCAATGCATTTGGAATTGACTCTGTTACCAAAGTAGCATTTATCAATGTAAACGCATATCAAACACCAGGAACGGGAACAGTATTCTCCACCATTGCAGATGCAACCATGGGAATAAGAAGAGTAAGATTGGCGGGAATAGATAGTACATTTGCAAACGCAACAGCACCTTCATTCCAATACATTAATAATACTACTCAAGTTGGAACCATGTACCGTGGAGGAAAATATGCAGTAGTGTTAGATAGACCATCAGCTGGTTCGCCACTTGACCATAAAATTTGGATTGATAAAAACTACAATGCAAACTTTGAAACGAGTGAATTAGTGTTAAACAAAATAAACAATGGTGATGCACAATTAACCGATACCATTATTATTCCAGCAAACCAAGCATATGGAAATACAAGAATGAGAATTGGAATAGATTTAGCAAATTCTACACAATTTAACTCTGTATATTCAGTAATTGGAATGTTCAAAGATTTCAATGTTTCTATAAAACAAGATAATGTAAAACCAGTAATTAATTTTATTTCAAATGGATCGGGAATTTTACCAGTTATAGTTAGAACAGAAATTAATAAAACTTTTGTTGATCCTTGGGTAATTGCAACTGATAATATAGAAGGTGATGTAAGCAATAGAGTTCAAACAATTTCAACTCTTGATACAGCCAATATTGGTGTATATAATATCAAATATTTTGTAACTGATTATTCAGGAAACACCTCTGATACATTATACAGAACAGTCATTGTAGAGTTAAACAGTACGGGTCCAGTTTTGGTATTAACACCACCTGCAATTTTTACAGTAGAAGTAGGGATTAACCCTACAGAACCTGGCTATACAGCATTAGATAATAATGGTAATGATATCAACTCAAATGTAATCACTACCACGAATTTGAACATCAATAAAGTAGGTAATTACATTAAAACATACAGTATTACTGATGCATTTAACTTTACTAAAACTGCAGTTCGTCAAATTAGAGTTAGAGATACAACAAAACCAGTTTGGGTGAAGAAATTTATTGGTGCAACATACAAACACCAAATCAATACGGTATTTAATCCTTTGGCAATAATCAACTCAACCGACAATTACGATAAATCATTGAGCATTTTGTTTAGCAGCGGTGTAAATCCAAATATTAACGGAAAGTACTTTGTAGTTTATAACGTTTCTGATTCTTCTGGAAATGCAGCAACAACATTAACAATACCTGTTGAAGTTTCAGATTTTATTAAACCTACCATTACACTTATTGGTAACTTAACTACAGAAGTAGAGGTGTTCTCTACCTTTAGCATTCCTGGCGTAACAGCTACAGACAACTATTGTGCTAGTAATACATTGGTAATTGTTAGAACTCCAAATACATTAAGAAATGATACATTAGGAATATTCCCTGTGAAGTTTGTAGTAACAGATTGTGTTGGAAATTCAGACAGTATTGTTCGCTTTATAAAAATATCGAAACGCAGTTTGCCAGTTATTACTTTATTAGGAGCAAATCCAATGAATTTACCTCGCTTTAAAGAGTTTCAAGAGCCAGGATTCATTGTACAAGATAATTATTATCCTAATTTAAAAGCACAAGTTATTTCTGATATTTCAAATTTACGAAATGATGTACCAGGAATTTATTCAGTTACTTATGTGGTAACTGATCCATCAGGAAACCGTTCGGCTTTAGTTACAAGAAAAGTAAATGTTACCAACACAACTGAAGGCGTAACAGAAAACTTATTTGAAAACTATTTCAGCCTGTATCCTTCACCTAACAAAGGGGTATTAAACATTGACATTAAAAGCGAAATTGAGTTTACCTCAATGGATATTTATAATGTTACAGGTCAGTTAGTAGCTAAGTTTGAAAATCAATTACAATCTAAAAATGTATTTGATTTATCGAACCAAAGTAATGGCCTGTATTTTGTAAGAATAAACACAGCTAAAGGTGTATTCAGTAAATCATTTGTGATTAGTAAATAATTCACAAAAGTTCAGTCAAAGTTTCAACTTTGACTGAACTATATAAACATAAAAAAGCCGACTCAATAAATTTGAGTCGGCTTTTTTATTTAATAACTATATGGATTAAAAAAATAAACTAAACAGTTTTTTCTTCATCACCAACTATTATTGGTTGAACTTCTTCAACTACAACAACTGGTTTTACTTTCTCTACTACCTCAATTTTTACTTTAACGGCATTAGCACCTTTGTGAGTCATTTCAACTTCAAATGATACCTTATCGCCTTCTTTAACTTGTTCTACTAAGCCATTAACGTGTACAAAAACACTGTCTTGACTTTTCAAATCTTTTATAAAACCATAGCCTTTTGATTCGTTAAAAAAGGTAATAACACCTTTACGAATTAAATCAGCCGGTTCTTGCGCTGCTTGTTTTACAACACCAATTACCATGTCTTCAGCTATAGCAACTCTGCGTTTTTTAGGATCAGGAGGAGTGTTGGTAATATTACCATTTTCGTCAACATAAGCCATCATGTCTTCTAAACTTTGGCCTTTAACAGCACTGGCTTTACGTTCCTCTCTCTTTTCTTCTTTTTCTTTTCTCTTCTTAAGTTTAAGCTTTTCTTTTTCTTTTTTACTGAATGTTTCTTGCGATTTAGCCATTATTTATTGTTTATTGTTTAAAGCCAAAATTGTTTTACAATAGCAAGGCTTAAAATAAACACTTTTTGACTTTGTAAAAAAATATAGGTCGCCAAATGTATGCTTTAAAAATGTTTTTATTTGCAAATCAGACAAATATTTTATTTTTTAAGGTTTTTTCTCCTGTTTTTAAATTAATACGAGTCTATTGCAAAGCAATATTTAAAATTAAACTCGAAATACACTTCCTAATATTCATAAAAACCTTTTCCAGATTTTCGGCCATATAATCCAGCATCTACTTTTTGTTGTTGAATGCGGTTGGGCCTGAATTTAGCATCTTGGTTAAATAAATGATACATGGAAGTAGTAACCGACAAATTGGTGTCAACCCCAATTAAATCCATTAACTTAAATGGCCCCATTTTAAATCCTGAACTTTCTAATAAAGCGTCAATGTCTTCAAATGTGGCAACTTGTTCTTCTAATATTTTTAAACCTTCTACATAATAATGCCTAGCCACTCGGTTAACTATAAAACCAGGTGCATCGGCAGCCATTACGCAGGTTTTGCCCATGTTTTCTATGAATGCTTTGCAATGCAATGCCACTTGATTATTACTTTGCGCACCAATAATTATTTCTACCAATTTCATAACAGGAGCGGGGTTAAAAAAATGAATGCCAATAACCCTTTCTGGATGAGGAATTTTTGCTGCTATTTGTGTAATAGGAATAGAGGAAGTATTGCTTGCCAATATACAATCAGGCGAGTTAATAGCAGCTACTTTGTTAAAAAAATCGTGTTTAATATCCAAGCGTTCAATCACAGCTTCAATAATTAAATCGGCAATAACCTCGTTAATATTTGTTGTAAAATGCAAAAGTGATAAAGTAGTTTCTTTCTTTTCGGCCGCTAGTTTTCCTTTTTCCACCAAAAACTGTAAACCTTTATCAATACTGGTTTTTGCTTTGTCTAAAACCGATTGATTGATATCGAACAAAATGGTTTTAAAGCCTGCATTGGCAGTAACTTGCGCTATTCCTGCACCCATGGTTCCTGCGCCTGCTATGGCTATTGTTTTTATATCTTTCATCAAATTATTTTCTAAAAATTCACTAAATTATCTAAGTCAGTTTTAAAGCGTTCTTTGGGTAAAAAGTTTTGCTCTAAATCTAAATTAAACGGAACTGGACTATCCAAACTTGCTGTTCTTATTACAGGCGCATCTAAATATTGGAAACAATGTTGCGCTATATGCGCAGCTATTTCCGCACCTACACCACCAGTTAAAGTATCTTCGTGTAACACAATTACTTTTCCTGTTTTCTTAACACTTTGCTCCACCGCATTTTTATCCCAGGGTAAAAGTGTTCTTAAATCTATAATATCGGCATCAATATTCTTTTCAGTACAATGTTTTAAAGCCCAATGAACGCCTGCACCATAAGTAATGATCGACACATCATTTCCAGCTCTTGCTATGCGAGCAGGACCAATTTCCAACATGTAATAATCGTCAAAAACATCTTCCTCTAATTCTACATTTCTGTATAAGTTTTTATGTTCAAAATACAACACCGGATTTGGATCATTGATGGCTGCTGTTAATAATCCTTTTGCATCGCTTGGCGTACTTGGATAAACAATTTTTAAACCTGGAACATGAAAAAACCAAGCTTCATTACTTTGTGAGTGAAAAGGCCCAGCGCCCATTCCCGCTCCAGTTGGCATGCGAACTACCACATCGGCTTGTTGGCCCCAACGGTAAAACGATTTAGCTAAATTATTGACTATTTGATTGAAACCAACACTTACAAAATCGGCAAATTGCATTTCTACCATTGCCTTCATTTTCTTTATTGATAAACCGTAACCAGCGCCCAAAATTGCGCTTTCACATAAAGGAGTATTTCTTACCCTTCCTTTTCCAAATTGTTCTAAAAACCCTTGCGTAATTTTAAAAACTCCACCATATTCAGCAATATCTTGGCCCATTAACACCAGGTTATCATGCTTTTCCATGCTTTGACGAAGTCCATCACTGATGGCATCTACTAAGCGTTTTTTTGAAGTTTTATTAGTAGCAGGAGGGGTAATTACATGTTGCATATTTCCATATGAAACACTTGCTGGCAAATTTATTATTTGATAAATATCGGCTAATTCAGTTGCTGTATTTGCTATTACATCTGGTTCTTCTAAAACCTCTTCCACACCTAAATCAATTTCGTTTTTAATAGCTGCTCGAAACTCATTGATCATGTCATAAGTTAACACTTGTTGTTCTAACAAATAACGTTCGTAGTTAACAACAGGATCTTTTTTACCCCAAATTTCAAATAATTCTTGCGGAACATATTTTACACCCGATGCTTCTTCATGTCCACGCATTCTGAAGGTAATGCATTCTAATAAAACCGGACGAGGATTATTTCTTATTGACTCTGCCAAACCTTTGATCGTATCATATACTTCTAAAATATTGTTTCCATCTATTCTGTAAGCTTCTACACCATATCCAACACCTTTATCTACAAAACTTTTAAATTTAAATTGCTCGTTACTTGGCGTTGAAAGTCCGTAACCATTGTTTTCTATTAAAAAAATAACTGGCAATTGCCAAACGGCAGCAGTATTAATGGCTTCATGAAAATCGCCTTCGCTTGCCCCACCATCGCCACTAAAAACCACGGTAACTTTTTTCTCATTTTGTAATTTATTGGCTAGCGCAATGCCATCGGCCACACCAAGCATGGCACCCAATTGCGAAATCATTCCAACAATGTGATACTCGTTTGTTCCAAAGTGAAATGAGCGTTCGCGGCCTTTGGTAAATCCGTTTGGCTTACCTTGCCACTGACTAAATAGTTTGTTAAAAGGAATATTTCTTCCTGTAAAAACGCCCAAATTTCGGTGTAATGGTAAAATATATTCATCGTTATGAAGTGCTTTTACACAACCTACGCTGATGGCTTCTTGTCCAATTCCACTGAACCATTTGCTTACTTTTCCCTGACGTAGAAGAATTAACATTTTCTCTTCTATCATTCTAGGTTTTAAAATGGTTTTATATAAATCAATTAGCAGCTCATTGCTGTAATTTTTTCTGTTGAATTGTAACATATAATTTTGTTTACTAAAAAGTGCTTGCGAAAATAGTAATAATGTTTTTATTTGATGCACTAAAGTTTATTAAGCTTTTAAAGATTTGTAATTATAAATGTTTAGTAAATCCAATCGAAAAATTAAAGCTATCGCCTAAAACAATAATAGTAGAAATTTTAAAGACCTAGTTTTATATATGACTAAGAACTTAATAAATCACTTATTCTATAAAATCAAATAAATATTTACTATCAAATGCAATGTTGAAGTTTTTTAAAAGTTCAAGGTATTCATCTTTAAAAGTATGTGTTTTGTGATGCTGCTCCTGATTAACAATGTATTTTATAACATTATCGCGTTGCGAATGTGAGTATGAAAATGCTCCATAGCCTTCTTGCCAACTGAATTTACCTTGAACTAATTTATTGTCATTTATCCATTTTGAAGATGACGATTTAAGCATCTGCATTTGTTTTGAAACACTCATTGTAACTGGTAATTCAAAAAACACGTGAACATGGTCTTTCCAACCATTGACAGCCAATGGAAACGAATCATCGTTTTTTAAAATACCCAACATATAGCGGTGTAAATCGTCACGAAAATTAGGAGTAATTAAATTTTCTCGCCCTTTAACTGCAAATACGCAGTGAATGTTTAATTGTGAATAGGTATTTGCCATATTTTCGATTAATTTATTTGTTGTTTTTTAAAATAGGTTTGCTCTAATAGTGCATGCTTTTTAGTTATTTTTTTGTTCTGTTACCCTAGGAAATCCCTACGGGATTGCTTTTATTCTGTTTCTTTCTTGCTACAATAAGACCGCCCATACTGGGCTTTATATTGTTCATACTTTACATTTTTACCATAAGGAAATCCCTACGGGATTGCTTTTGTTTTAAATTATTTCATTGTCTTCCTTCATTTGAATTTATTGCCCCATCTGGGCAGCCTTATGGTAGAAAAAACCCAAAATTAAAGCGAATCAAAGCCCCAGCGGGGCGAACTTTTTTTGAAATTAAAATAAAAACAGCATTTGTACTATAATAGAAATTTTTGTTGCTCTTTAGCCTGTTGATGCTTTTATTGGTTAACATTTTTAAGGAAATATTATTGTTAGTGAATTTGCGAAAAAATTTAAACAGATATAGGAATATTAGAAGCAGTAACAAGTAAAAACGAATTATTTTTTTAGATAAGGCTGAAATAAAATAACGGTTTAAAAATGAAGGGAAGCTTCAATTGCCTCCAATGATTTTAACCACTATACGAACTTAAATAAATATATTTAATAAACGACAATTTTAGCTAAAGCATTTTAATACCTAAATTTGAATTCAACAAAGCACTGAAAATAATATTTGTGTCAACCACAATTTTTACTGGCTTTTTGGGCTTAATAGATGCCATTTATTATTTTATTAAGCGAGATTTATTTTTTTTCCACCAACCTTTTTTCCAGCAGTTGCTAATTTATCTATATCGCTTTGTTTAGCCTTTGTTTTAGCTGTAACTTCTTTTTAACTAATAAAATCAATTAGCTTTTGCAAATCGTTAGTATCTACATAAGAAGGAATACGAATGATTACTTCATTGTCTGTTCTTTCTATTAACATTGTGGGCTACTTTTTTTGTTAAACTTTTGAATAAATTTATAACACGAATGTAATTGTTTTATTTATTTTTGAATCATTATCCGAATAAATTTTTATTTTAAAATTATCTTTTGAGTCAATCCTACAATTCCATTATCATAACTGGTCCAACTGCAAGTGGCAAAACAGCTTTGGCCGCACAATTGGCTTATGCCTTAAATGGAGAAATAATTAGTGCTGATTCAAGACAAGTTTATAAAAAACTGAATATTGGAACGGGCAAAGATTTATCAGAATACAATGTAAATAATACGCCCATCAACTACCATTTAATTGATGTAGCCGAGGTAGGAACCCACTTTCATTTGTATGATTTCATTACTCATTTTTATGGGGCTTTTCAAGCAATAGAGAAACAAGGAAAACTGCCAATTATTTGTGGTGGAACTGGTTTGTATTTAGATGCCATCATCAAAAAACATGAGTTAGCAGCCATTCCAAATAATTTTGAATTGCGATTGCAATTGGAAACATTGAATTTGGAACAATTAATTGCAAAGCTTTTAAGCTATAGCAAAAAACCTGAAAATGCAGATTTAACTACTAAAAAACGTTTGGTAAGAGCCATTGAAATTGCAGAATATTTAAGTAATAACGACTCACTAAAAACCAATTTTGTAGATTTAAAACCAATTATTTTTGCTTTAGATTTACCAAAAGAAGCACGCAGAAACAAAATATCTATCCGATTAAAATACAGGTTGGAAAATGGAATGATTGACGAAGTTAAAGATTTAATAAATGAAGGAATTAGCCACGAAAGATTACAGTTTTTAGGACTAGAATATCAGTATGTTTCCAAATATTTGTCAAATGAAATGAGTTACAATGACATGTTTTTAAAACTAGAAACCTCCATTCATCAATACGCCAAAAGGCAAATGACATGGTTTAGAAAAATGGAACGTGAAGGCAACCAAATTCATTGGCTTGACGGCACGAAACCAATGGAGGAGAGTTTAATTGCCATCAAATTATTGACTTAATAAAAGAGAATAAGTTGGCAATTACTCAAACCTCACTCAATTTTCTGATTTTAGTTTTTATTTTTATTTGATAGATTGCATAATTTCGCAGATAAATAAAACAGCGCCAAAAAAATATGATAACAGTTGATTCAATTAATTTTAAAGGGAAAAAAGCACTTGTTCGTGTTGATTTCAATGTGCCATTAGATAAGCAAACACTTGCCGTTACCGATGATGCACGTATTCGCGCAACGGTACCTACCATTAAAAAAATATTGGCCGATGGTGGTGCTTGTATTTTGATGAGTCACTTGGGTCGCCCGCTTAAAAAATTAAAAGATGATGGATCTGTTGATTTCGAAAAGCATTCATTGAAACATGCTTTAGCGACTGCTTCTGAATTATTTGGAGTAAATGTTCAATTTGCAAACGATTGCATTGGCCAAGAAGCCATTGATAAAGCAGCAAACTTAAAAGCAGGTGAAATTCTTTTATTGGAAAATTTACGTTTTTATAAAGAAGAAGAAAAAGGTGATATAGGCTTTGCCGAAAAGCTAAGTAAATTAGGCGGTGTATATGTGAACGATGCTTTTGGAACTGCGCACCGTGCACATGCAAGCACTGCTATTATTGCACAGTTTTTTCCTAACCATAAATGCTTTGGTTATGTAATGGCAAATGAAGTTGCCAATGCCGAAAAAGTAATGAAAAATGCAGCACGACCGTTCACCGCTATTACCGGTGGTGCCAAGGTTTCCGATAAATTATTAATCATAGAAAACTTAATCAATACCGTTGACAATATTATTATTGGCGGTGGAATGGCTTATACCTTTTTAAAAGCTCAAGGTTATGAAATTGGATCTTCGCTGTGCGAAGATGACAGATTGGATTTATGTTTAGATTTATTGAAAAAAGCTGACGCAAAAGGTGTGAGATTATTACTACCAATTGATTCTATAGTTGCCGATAAATTTAGTAACGAAGCCAATATTAAAAATTGTAGCAATCACCACATTGAAGCGGGTTGGATGGGCTTAGATATTGGAACGGAAGCAAGCAAAACTTTTGCTGATGTGGTTAAAAATTCTAAAACAATTTTATGGAATGGCCCAATGGGAGTTTTTGAAATGAGTAATTTTGAAAACGGAAC
>CAISTO010000125.1 GCA_903888395.1 uncultured Bacteroidota bacterium
CTATGATTTTATCAAATTCAGGTATTCTATTTAGAAGATATAATGAATTGTATTTAAAATATAAAAATTCTTTAAAATAAGGATAAACAGACAGTCCCATTTCTGAATATTTTAATGACTCAACATAATTGCCATTATTATGATACAGTTGAGATAATGCATAATTATATTCAAGGTAATTAACAATATTACTTTTATCTACCTTACTTAAACCAATTAAGAAATATTTTTCAGCGTTATTGAAATTTTTTTCAGTTGAATACTTATAACCAAGTTCTAAATAATCAGTAATATTTTCTGTTACTTCTTCATTCAAGTTCTTAATATCAACTGTATTCTTTTCCACTTGTTTTTTCAAAACATCCAACTGACTTTTCAAATCATCTAAATATTTAAAATCTGGACTAAATTCTTGAACTGTATTTAATAATTCTTCAGCCTTTTCTATTTTACCTTCATCCTTTGCCACCACAGCGTTTCCAAATGTAGTAATAGTGGCTACATTCATTTCCTTGTCAGGTATATTTGGCTCTGTAAACGGCATGGATATGCTTAAGGCCAATTCTTTTGCTATATTAGTTTTTAGCATAAGCCATGTTGACAATTTCCCTTCTTGTTTTTTACTGAATTTTATATCACCTGTTTCAGTATCTGTTAACCTTGCATTTATTACCAATACATCATTTAAAATATAGATATCTCCTACCAATAAATACTTAACGCCTAAAATTTTACCCGCTTTTACAGTTGTGGTTTTATCAACTGCTGAAGAAGACTGAAAATTTTGCTCCTTTAATATCTTTTGAATTTGAGCTCTTTCAACTAATTGCAATCGCTCTGGTGAAACATTTGATTCAATGTCTGTAATAAGCATGCTGCTCATGGCTTTTCCTAAACCATCATATTTTGGGATACCTGAGGTATTCTCAAAATCGAGAATTGCCACTTTAAGTAATTGAGCATTAATGTTTGTAATTACAAAAAAAAAGTAAAGTAATAGAAGTAAAATATTTTTCATTTATTATAATTTAGAAAGCATGTTTTTAACAGGAGCAAAATTTGGATATGTTTTATTTAATTTAGATAAAATATCTTTTGCCTTTTTCTTTTCTCCAATATCATAATAATCTAATGCTTTAGAATATAGATTTGCATCTTCATAGGTAAGTGCTTTGGAATTTTCATTGGTTTCCAAATCCTTCTTTTCAGCAGCAGTAATTTTTATATCTAAAGTATTTATAATTTTCCATGCAAGTTGTTTTTGGATTTTAAAAAAGCTGGATAATTGTCCATCAACTCCATCGGATTTTAATATTTTTCCGGTCTCCACATCAATAAACCTTGCATCTAATCTCAAACTACCCATCATCTCAAAGTAACCTCCAGTAAGTATAATTTGAGCTCCTAATAATTTTCCTACTTTTGCGGCAGTGCTGGGATCAAATTCCTTGCTATTACTTAACTTCTGCTCTTTTAATATACTTTCTAATTTATCTCTCTCAACAATTGCTAGCATATTAATATTAGACAAATCTGTTATTAACATATCTGCTAAACCTTTTTTTAACTTATCCATTGAATGGTCTCCACCTGAATTATCAAAATAAATAATAGCCAACCTTTTAGCATTCTTATCTTTTGTCCTTTTATTTAAATCCTTCGTAGCGGATAAATCATCAGTACTTGACATATTTTTAAGTTCACCATCTCCCTTTACTATTTCCTTTACTTCTCTCAAGTCACTACCCATTGTAGAGGTATCATTTGATTGTTTTTGTTGAAGAAACAACATTGTGAAAGTTATAAGTAATAATGCAACAATCCCTAAAATAATAAATAGACTTCTTTTTTTATTTACTGACGAATCTTTTCTTATTTCTTCTGTATCAGTCTTTATGTCAATTACTTTTTCTTTTATATTTTCTAAATTAATAAATATCTCTTTATGGTCTTCTTTTAATGCCGAGATATACTCTTCCATATTAGCTTTTGATAAATCTAAATAGGAATCTGGATCAATATTAGTTTTTTTAGCGTTTTTTAGTATTTCAGCAATTGTTTTATAATATTCATTCAATGCTTCTATTTGAATGTTAGAAACTTTTTTATTATGGGCTATGGCATTTCTTATCACCCTTATATCCTCAAGAATATACCTTAATGAATCCCTAGTTGATTTTGAAAGTTCTATATCTGATGAATGAAATATCTCCTCTATTCCTTTAAAAATATTCTTATCTAATAATATATTTGACAACTCACTAAATGTGGTTCCACTTAACACTCCAGATTCATCAGCGCTCTTAATCCATTTATCAATAACTTCTTGCTTAAAAAGTTCTTGTAGTTTAAAAATAACATTTTCTTTTCCGCCTAATTGCTCTGTTATAACATCTCTTACAATTAATTCGAGTGCTCTAACTTGCTTAATAGCAGTTTCTTCTGAAATTAAAGCTTTTTCAAATTCAAAAACAATATTCATGTTTTTTGTAATGGTTTCTAACCATAACGATAATCGCAAACAAGAAAGACGCGTTTTTTGATTGTCCAACTGATGAGTATAAAATTGCCTCAAAGCCTCTTCGAATTCATTCAACATGGATTCATTAACTCCGAATATTTCAGACACTTTTGCAGCAGAAAGAGTCGACTTGGTTTTTTTATAACCATCTATATTAAACTCGATAAAGTTTGAGTTTAATTTTTCTCCAACCTGGTTTAAAGCAGATTGAATGCTATTAATAATTAGAATATTTTTCATTCCTAAAAGAATCTTGGAACTTGTGGATAAGGAATCAATGCTTCACATAAATGACCTACATATTCATCTAAAATAATGGAAAGTCCTAATATAATGGCACCTGTTACCAAAGCCAATCCTATATTATTCTTTTTTATTTCTTCCCCTTCATTTTCATGGGTTAATTGAAACAAAATAAATAAGCCAACTGCTATTACCACAAGTGTGCATATGATTCCTATTACCACAAATAAAGCTACATAACCCAAAGAGGTAAGTATACTATTCATAGCAATTTCATTACCTTGGTTTAATATCCTAATGGCACTTACCGCTGGATTAATAATAGAAGATAAAATGAGTGATCCCGACAAGATGATACCTGTTTGAAATACGGCAAATGCATTGTTATTCTCTGTAATTGAATACTGTTTTTTCATAAAATAATTCACAGCTTTGTAAATTATTATTAAGGCCAAAATTCCAATAAAAAAGGCTAGTAAAAATTGAATGATGATGATTGTTTTCATATAGATAGTTGTTTGTTTGATTTATAAATTATTAAATAATGTGATATCCCAATTGTTCATGTTTTGTATTTCTGCAGGAATCATTCCTATTCTAAACCCTTTGGAGGTTAGTTCTACTGCATAATGATTAACTCCCTGAATGTTTTTATACGACCCACCCCCTACAGGTAAGCCTACTCCTAATATGCTGTGCCCATAAGTGCTACTAACCCATATTGATGCAGGTATATTTAGCTTTTTTAGTATGGCATATCCCAAAAGGCTTCTGGTATCGCAATCCCCTTTTAAATTATGCAAAAATTCATAAGGCGATTGAACACCTCCAGGAATATTGGGCAAGCATGGTTTTCCGTCTTTGTGATAGCTTGTAATAAAATCAGAATTGCCATTTTTTACTACTTCCTCACAGGTCCAATCATGTACCAAACAATAGGGTATTTCTTGAATAAAAGTAACTACCATTTCGGCAGTTTGTAACATGTTTAAATTTTTGCTGCTAGCTTGATCGCTTAATACTTTTGTTACTGCATCTATTTTCGCATTATCTGTTTGTTCAAGCTCATTGTATAAGGTATTAAAATATTGAATTGGGTCGTTCGATACGTCCTCTGCTGCATACTTTTTATGTTTACCCTGTGTATCAAAAAATGCCAAAGAAGAGGTTGAATATTTTGCATCATAACTATTTGGTATAAAATCTTTCCATTTTATTTCCTTGTCAAATAGATAATCTATATTATTTCCGTTATCCTCATTTGATTTCCTTGGTGGATTAGTTTTTATGTTTTCTGTTTTTGTTTCTTTAGGAATTACAATATTTTGATGCGTATAAAAATAATAAATCACAGCACATACCAAAATACTAGTAAATAGAAAGGACGCCCTTGAGGCAAATTTACTCCCAATTAAACTCGATATAAAATAACCAATTAATATAAATAATACAATATAAAACAATGCTGGAAATGTGCTCCAACAAAAAGCCATAAACAATACTCCAAATATTGCTCCCAGTACTTTCCAAAATATATTTATGTTTTCAAGTATTGGTGGTTTTGGTGGCGGTAATGGTGGCGGTAATGGTGGCTGAACCTTACCTCCACCATGTTCCACAACTTCTGGTTTATTATTATTTGATTCTGATTTTATTTTAACATCATCAACATTTGTCCCTTTTTCATAGTTAGCTTTAGCAGGTTCTTTTATATCTATTTGAAAATAGATGTCTCCTGAAATTTCAAATAACTGTTGTGGTAAAAAATCAGAGGAACTTTTGTAATTCCTTTGTATATTTTTTATCAATACTTGATAAATTGGTCCTAGGTAAACTTTTTTCTCATCAAGTAAAATAAAGATATCTGTTTGATGAAAAAAAAGATTTCCAAAAGATTTTGGTCTTATTTTTTTTACAAATAAATAATCTCCAGTTTTGTTTTCTTCCAAATCAAAAACAGATAGTTTTTCTATCTTTTCTATTTTCAAATAAGTAATCTTAATTTTTGAAAATTGAAATAAACCTTTTGCTCCATTATTTTTTGTTTTATATAATGCAGTAAATTGTCCTTTACAAGCTTGTTTCGTTACTCCCACTACTATTATTTTTTATTTTTGGTATCTACTACTTTTGTTTCCGATTTTACAGATTGTGTTTTTAACAATCTTACTTCTACTCGCCTGTTCATTAACCGTCCTTCCTCACTGTCATTACTTGATTTTGGCTGAGAATCTCCCTTGCCTATTGCGGCTAGCCTTTTACCATTTACACCCAAACTAACTAAAAAACGCTTGATACTTTCTGCTCTTTTTTGCGATAAAATTTTGTTCGATTCTGAATCTCCTACATTGTCTGTATGTCCTAGTATTTCAGCAGTTAATTCCTCGTTTTTTATTAAATATTCAGCCAATTTCTGTAATTCTTTTGCAGAAGTTGGTAACAGTATATCTTCATTTGTTTTGAATTGTACATTGGGTAAACTTACCATCTCATAATTGGTGGTTGTAATGCTATCTATTGAAGCTACCGTATCTATTTTAATAATGGTAAGTGTATCTACTTTTTCTTTATAAACTTCTACATAAACGGTATCGTGTATAGCTTCTTTTTCAACTACCTTATGCTCCTGCTCTTTATTGCATTTCCCTGAAAACAATGCCCACAATAAACCCAAAAGCAAGGCCAAATAAAACAAACTTCCCAAACAGCCCCCTGAACGCCAAATCCCCCTAATCCAATAGAATGGATTTAACATATTCAAGCAGCCTCCTCCAACTCCTTGATTAATGGGTGGCATAAATAAAGACAAGCAACCCCCATTATCGCTAGTTGGATTTAACAAGGATAAACAGCCCGTTGGCAATGTGTCGCTTCCCGGTACTATGGTTGTATGTTCTTCTATTGGATCATTAACATATTTGGAAATTTTACAATAGGCAAATCCTTCAATTTTTCCATGATTCCTTGCGTCTTTATTTGCAACTGTATATAAAGCCGAGAATGTTTTATTAAACTGAAATACCTCTTCATCTATTAAATGATCTTGCCATAAAAATAACGGCTTGTCATTTACCATTATTGGTATGGAATCATCCTTTTTATTTAAAAACAATACCAATGTTTCACCATCTTTTTTTATTCCATTTATTTTATCATTTCCAAAATAAAATTCTAAAGGTAATGGTTTCTTCGATACGTTTTCAGCTTTTTGTTTTATAAATCCCTGTTCGCTTTCTTCTATTTTTGCTAAATATTCGCTTTCAGTTATTTCTATTGCATCATATAATCTATAACGGGGTTCTAATTGGAATTTACTTTGTACATCTATTCCACTACCTAATTTCTCCCCCTTAAGTGTTGAAAATTGGCATTTCAATGTTCCTTTATAATATGTTTTTATTGTTCCCAATTTGATTAAATTATAAGTTTAAAATTGCTTTGGCTTCTTTTTTATTAACAGCTTGTTTTTCTGTAAATACATTTTTTTCAATGGTATTAAATGGTGGGTCGGCCCATCTCATTTTTTCTTCATAATTATAGTTCAAATGTTTAAATTTCGTATTAACCATTTCATCCATTTTTCTTTTCAATTCAATATAATCATTGGCCACAATATCAATATAAAAGGAGGTTGCCTTGGCTGCATATCCTTCTTTTGTATTGTTTCTAATTTGATACATAATAATATGACAATAGATAAAGACACCTATAAAAAATATAAATAAAACCCAAAAACAGGGGGTTTTAGCTATGTTACTAAAGCAATTTATTATAAAATATTTTTCGCTTAAATCATTGCGCAACTCATTGGTGTTTTTCTTTAAATCATTTTCACTGTCATTGATGTATTCATCTCTATATTGAATGGCTCTTCCCAACTCATTTTTTTTAGAAAGATAAAGTCCATTTTGAGCTGCTGTTTCTTCAAATTTTTCCAGGTCGCTTTGTAACAGCAGTATTTGGTGGTTTAATTTACGTGTTTGCTCATTGATAAGTTTTTTATTTGAACCTATAAATTCTTGAATATAATAACTCCTTTTCTCATCATTTATTTGATCCAATTCATTGATTTGCAATAAACAACTAAGCGGAAACACAAGGAGTAATAGCATAATAAAATTAATTATAACCCTGATGAAAGACACTGGAAATGTAGCCCTGAATGGATTCAATTTTTTAATTATTTTTTCTTTGCTACTTGTGGCTTCATCTGCTGCTATTGTTTCATCCTCTTCAATGTCTTTGTATTTACTATTTTCTGCTTTTATTGGCCTTTGAATACTCAACAATGAAAATCGAATAATATTGGAAACTATCAATGACAAGGATATACCTCCAAATAATGCCATTATAAACGATGAAAATATTAAATACATCAAAAAAATACATGCAAATAAACTTGCAATCGAAATGAATAAGAACCAATTCAATAATGTATCAAATTTGTTCTTTTCATTTACGTTTATTGAATTGTACACATTCGATTCAACACCGAATAAGTTTTCTAAGCAAAAAAGTCTGGTAATAGTCATTACTTATTTCTAATTAGTATTACTTTCATTACCAGGTTTTAAGTATTTATCAGGATTTTCATCTGCATCTTTGTATTTTCTCTCGCCCCACTTTTTTACCAATAATTCAGTAATTTTATTTTGCTCTTCTATTTTCTTTTCTTTTTCAAACTTGGCGCTTTCTACTTCTAAATGCTTATATTTCTCCATATGAATAACCCCATTGATACCCTCATAAATATAATCTTCTTTAAAAATTCCATTCTCTACATTGGTTTTGTGGTTTTGATTTTCCACCATGTAATCATAAGGACCTTTGGTAAGCATCATTTTAAAAATAATTGGACCCATCTCAATGGATAATAAAATTAATGTAATTGCCCATCCCAACTCGAATCCAATTTCATGACTTATACTCAATCTAGCTAATAAGCCATCTAATTTTTTAACTTTTTCTTTATTGATATTATTTTTTTCAAAATCCGCCTCTTTAAGTTTCTTTTCTCTGTTTGATTTTAAAGAATTAATTTGATATTCGTTTTTTTTATCAAATTCAATTATTTTATTGCTCCATTCTTTTGTTAACTCTAAAAGTTGTTTTGCTCTTGGGCCAAAACCTTGTTGTCCAGCCCTGCCCTGCATTTGGTCTAAATATTCTTTCTCTGCTTGCTTTTGTCTCTCTACCAAAACATTTCTTTCACTTTCTAATTTGTCTAGATCTTTGTCAATAATTACAATTTGAGATTTGAACTTAGCATCGGTTAAACTGTCAAATGACGCTAATTTTGACTCTTGTTTCTTATGAAGTTCAACATCTATTTCAGATTTTAACATCTTAATTTCTAAAGGTTTTGAGATAGTAAAGCCTAATATCAAAGCGATAATAATCCTTGGGATAGCTTGGCCAAATTCTTTCCATGTAATAGCATCAGTTCCATCACCTTTTCCCGTACTTGATACTATAAATCGATCCAAATTGAAAATAATTAAGCCCCAAATTATTCCAAAAATGCCATTGAAAATCCAAAAATTTTCTTCCCAAATACTCAATTTTTCAACATGCTCGCCCGCTAATATTTTGGGCCCAAACATGGTATCAAATGCAACGGCACCTGCGGCTCCGGCTAGAAAACCCGTTGCCAATACAATGCCTCCTATCCCCGCATATTTCACTCGGTCTTGCTTCGGTGATTTTAATAAAAAATGACGATCCCCTCCAGCGCACCACCACAAAAACTTTGTTACCCATGAAGTTGATCTATCATCATAATTGTTATTTACTTTTTCCTTTTTTTCTTTATTTAATTCCATAAATTTTATTATTTATTGTTTCGTAATTTTCAGTTTTATAAGTTTCGTAATCGGCAAAAATTGTTTCTTTATTTATATCTAATTCCGGTCTAACTAAATTAATTACTACATTTAATTTAGGTGCTTCTTTTGGTAATGTTTTTATTTTGGGCATGGTAAAATTCAATTTACTGGCTTCATTTTTCAAAATAAATATTGGTTTATTTAAATGAATAGCAAGTGGATTTAAATCTAATTTATTTATTTCAAATTTCTTCTTTACAATCCCCAATTGCAATCCTATGCATATAAAATACATATTTTTATTATATGCATTTGTAAAGCCATTATATTCACTCCTATTACTTAATATCCTAAAGTTTTTAAAAAAATCATACCATTGATTTCTAAAACCATAAATCCAATTATTAAACCAATTAATTAACCAATTTTTACTACTATCATAAATCCAATTTTTACTGCTTTTATAAAGTTGTTTATAATAAACTATCACAAATAATGCATAAGGAAAATAAAAACTATAATTCAAAGGTTGACCATGAATTAAATAATTTACAGGTTTCTTATTTAATGGGAATTCGGACTTATCCATTTTTTTTAAATTTGTTCTCTCTAATATATTTATTTGTATATTTTCATATACTTGTTTCTTACTTCCAATGCTTTCTTTATATTGGTAAATAATTGTAAACTATCTTCAGCTCCACTTACTGCTTCTACCAATAAATCGTACTCTTCTACACTTGCATTGGCGCATATAAAATTTAATTCTTCGTCTGTTAAATTAAATGACATCAAAAACAAATCGTCTATTAGGTCAGTAGCACCATGCTTCCCAGGCACATTGTACTTAACGCATTTCAATACTTCTGGTCTTAATATTTTCACTGTTTTAAATATTCTTTCGGTCAATTATAATAAAATTTAATAATCAAACCAACTAATTAATAATTAAATAATAACTACTTTTTTAATATTAATTTTAGCTCCAACCAATGGCTAATTATAATTATTAGTCATTACTTTGAACAAATACTTTTTCATTTTCAATATATACTAGCATTCCATCATCATCAGTTACCAATCCATTTCCTTCTTCCAAATAATCGTCAAAAGTCAAACCTTCATAAATTAAAAAACCACCATTGAAACTATCACTTATCAATGTTTTAATCGCTAACTCTTTAGTTTTCTTATTAAATTTTTTTAGCAAATCACTAAAATTAATATTGGTATTACTTTCTAATGTATTCTCATTCAAATCCAAAAAATATGGTGTTGGTAGGTTAACAGATGATTTGTCAGGTGTTTTGTAATCTATAAAATTTTGAATAGCAATCCAACTTGGTCTATTATAATCATAACCTATAAAATAATAATACCCCGCTCCTGCATAATCTGTTTCTCCTTCTCTTAAGTGTAGTTCATATACAAATATTTTTTCATTAATTGCTGAATCATTAAAAGACTCAAATAATTCTTGTATTTCTTTTTTCATATTGTTTATCTATTTATTCTAATTTAAACCAAAGCTAAGACACAAAATGTCAAGCACTTTAGACGTAAAAAATGAAAAAATGCCATTTTTGACATTATTTCGGATTGATAAATTCTTTTTTTCGATTTAAACCACTTTTTTTTCACTTACTCTTAAAGCTATTCAGAAAAATGCTATTTTTTATTGGTTCCTATATTTTTTTAAATAATTTGGTACAAGAATAATCCATAAGTGCGTCAATTAATGTCGAACTAAATAATTTTAAAAATAAGTATTTTAATATAATTTCAATTATCAAACAACCAATATTCATTTAAAACTGAAATTGTTTCATTGATAATTATGAAAAACCATCAAAAATTGAAGGTTTTTTATAAGTTTGCCTAACTTTATATTATGAAAGCTAAAACAATACTTATAATTATTACGTGGTTTCTTTTCCAAAAAGTAGCCATAGCTCAAGATTTGATTGTGTTTAAATCAAATGACAGTATAAATTGTAAAATTCTAAAAGAAAATAACGAGAAATTCATAGAAATTGCCATCGTAGTAAATAAAAATATTGAAATTGGTAGCATTAATTTGACTGAAATTACCAGTATTCGCAAGGAATTTTATGTGGTTTCAAATAAACAAAAAAATGAATGTTTTGATTCAATTTTTACTAATAACAATGAAATAATAATTGGTAAAATTATAGAAGATAAAAAAGATTGGTATATTATTTATGAATTGCCCAACAAATCGAAAAACAATATTGCTTATTCAAGCATAAAAAATCTGATAAAATGTAATTTCATTTCTCAGCAAAATACAGAAAAAGTATTGCCAATAAAAAAATTACAAACAAATAATAATGAATCTATTAATTCAGTTTTCCAAAACAAAAAATACAGGTTTTCTTTTGATGGAATAGCAGGAATTTATTCAGGATTTAAGAACAGTAATTTCATTTCAACTCCTAAAAATTATGGAAATCAATTAAGGCCAAATATGGGCTTTTCAACTTCTATTCATCGTTCAATTAATAAGCGCAGAAACATATTATTAGGTGTAAAATTTTCAAGTTTATATGCTAGCGCAAATGCACAAAATGCGCAAATAACTAGTCCTGATTCAGCCATTTACAGTGGTGAATTAGTGACCAAATTATATTTAAACACCATAGGACCCAATTTATTGATAAAACTTGGAAAAGGAAAAAGTTTGAACAGCTATGCCCTACAATTTGGATTAAGTTTTTCATATTACAATGAAATTACGAGCATAAGTAACTATACCTTGGAACTTTCAGGATTGGCTTTTTCTCCATCATTACATTTTTTATACGATTATAAATTGAGTAAAAACTTTTCCCTAGGAACTAATTTAGGCTATGAAGGAGGCGCTTTGAATTCTGTTTTAGTAAACGATAACGGAAATCAAAGCATTAAAAGATTAGGAAGAACCAATTCAATCAATCTTGGTAGAATTGGACTTTCAATAGGTGCTAGGTATTGGTTTTAATATATTGATTTACTAAATTACTAATCGTAATCATAAATTTTTTATGTCTTTTTACTTTTACCAATATTTTTATAAATGTAAATTGCACCACTTGAAGTATGAAGTATGAAGTATGAAGTATGAAGTATGAAGTATGAAGTATGAAGTATGAAGTATGAAGTATGAAGTATGAAAGATGAATTATTCAATAAACTAAGAAACTAATAAACTAATAAACTAATAAACTAAGAAACTAAAAAACATGGCATTTGATATTGAAATGATTAAAGCAGTTTATTCCAAAATGGAAGAACGCATCACTGCAGCTCGTAAGGTAGTAAACAAACCTTTAACTTTAACCGAGAAAATTTTGTATAGTCACTTAACTGAAGGAAATGCAAACACCAGTTACGAAAGAGGTAAAAGTTATGTAGATTTTGGTCCAGATAGAGTTGCCATGCAAGATGCAACAGCTCAAATGGCGTTGTTGCAATTCATGCAATCTGGTAGACCAACAGTGGCTGTTCCTTCTACTGTTCATTGCGATCATTTAATTACTGCAAAAAATGGTGCAGATAAGGATTTAGAATTTGCAAATAAAGAAAGTAAAGAAGTGTATGACTTCTTAGGCTCTGTTTCTAATAAATATGGCATTGGTTTTTGGAAACCAGGTGCAGGAATTATTCACCAAGTAGTTTTAGAAAATTATGCATTTCCAGGTGGAATGATGATTGGAACCGATAGCCATACTGTAAATGCTGGTGGTTTAGGAATGATTGCCATTGGAGTTGGTGGTGCCGATGCTTGCGATGTAATGGCCGGATTACCTTGGGAACTTAAAATGCCAAAATTAATTGGTGTAAAATTAACAGGAAAATTAAACGGTTGGGCTGCTCCAAAAGATGTAATTTTAAAAGTTGCAGGAATTTTAACTGTAAAAGGTGGAACTGATGCGGTAGTTGAATATTTTGGCGAAGGTGCTACCAGTATGAGTTGTACTGGTAAAGGAACTATTTGTAACATGGGTGCTGAAATTGGCGCTACCACTTCTACTTTTGGTTATGACGATTCAATGGCTCGTTATTTAAAAGCTACTGGTAGAGCTGAAGTTGCTGAATTAGCCGATGCTGTAAAACATCATTTAACTGCAGATCCTGAATGCTATGCAAACCCTGAATTATATTTTGATCAAGTAATAGAAATAGATTTAAATACTTTAGAACCTCATGTAAACGGACCTTTTACTCCTGATTTGGCTACGCCAATTTCAAAATTAAAAGAAGCTGCTTTAGCGAATGGCTGGCCAACAAAAATTTCAGTTGGTTTATTAGGTTCTTGTACCAATTCAAGTTACGAAGATATTTCAAGAGCAGTAAGTTTAGCAAAACAAGTTTCATCAAAAGGTTTAACTGCTAAAGCAGAATACTTAATCAATCCAGGTTCAGAGCAAATTCGTTATACCATTAAACGCGATGGATTCTTAGATGTATTCAATGAAATAGGTGCTAAAGTTTTTACCAACGCTTGCGGTCCTTGTATAGGAATGTGGGATAGAATGGGTGCTGAAAAACAAGAAAAAAATACCATTATTCATTCATTTAATAGAAACTTTGCAAAACGTGCCGATGGAAATCCTAACACTTTTGCATTTGTAGCTTCACCTGAAATAGTAACGGCTATGGCCATTGCTGGCGATTTAACTTTTAATCCTTTAACTGATTATTTGACTAACAATAAAGGTGAACAAGTGAAGTTTGATGAACCAACTGGTGATGAATTACCAACTAAAGGTTTTGCTGTAGAAGATGCTGGTTTTATTGCTCCCGCAATAGATGGTAGCACTGTTCAAATAGCTGTTTCTCCAACATCTGATCGTTTACAATTATTAGCACCATTTACTGCTTGGGAAGGTGCCGACATTAAAGGTTTAAAATTGCTAATAAAAGCAAAAGGAAAATGTACCACTGACCATATTTCAATGGCCGGACCTTGGTTAAAATACCGTGGACATTTAGATAATATTTCAAATAACATGTTGATTGGTGCGGTGAATTTTTTCAATGAAAAAACCGACAATGTAAAAAACCAATTGACTGGAGAATATGCTTCAGTTCCTAAAGTTCAACGCGAATACAAAGCACAAGGAATTGGTAGCATTGTAGTTGGTGATGAAAATTATGGTGAAGGCAGTAGCCGCGAACATGCAGCTATGGAACCTCGTCATTTGGGTGTTCGTGCAGTATTGGTAAAATCTTTTGCTCGTATTCACGAAACTAACTTAAAGAAACAAGGAATGTTGGGTTTAACTTTTGCCAACAAAGAAGATTATAACAAAATTTTGGAAAATGACACCATTGACATCATTGGCTTAGATACTTTTGCTCCTTCGGTGCAATTGGATTTAGTGTTAAACCACATAGATGGAACTAGTGAAACCATTAAAGTAAACCATACTTATAACCAACAACAAATAGAATGGTTCAAAGCCGGTGGCGCTTTAAATATCATTAGAGCAAGTGTTGGGAAATAG
>CAISTO010000126.1 GCA_903888395.1 uncultured Bacteroidota bacterium
ATGACCTTACTTTCAAAGCAAATTGAAAAGTTCTTTCTTCTAAATCATAAGTTTTATTTATTACTTCTTCCATTTGCTTTATTTAAATAATTATTTTCGAATTTCGAATTTAATTATTCGAATTTAAAGCAACTATTTTTTCTTTTTAAACATTTCCAGCATTCTATCAGTAACCACAAAACCACCAACTACATTAAGGGTTCCAAGCACTACTGCTAAAAAACCTAATATTAATGAAAGGGTGTGTTCTGCTTGTCCCATTACGATGATAGAACCAATAATTACTACACCATGAATAGCATTAGCGCCACTCATTAATGGAGTATGTAAAACTGATGGCACATGGCCAATTAATTCAATACCTACAAATATCATAAGGATAATGAGGTAGCACATTTCTATGTGTTGTGTGATAAATTCTAGCATATTTATTATTTATTGATTTAGAGATTTGTTGATTTTATATTATTTGTTTAATTTCATTGTTTTTCTTGAAGCAGCCATAATTGATAATATTTCAAAAGCTTCTTGGTATAATTGCTTTGTTTTGTCGTCTTTTATTAATTCAGATTCTATTATTATTTCTAACCACAATTAAGTTTCGTCAGCTTCTTCTACAACAATACTTAACTTAGCAAAAAACTCAGCATCAGATCTTGCTCTACAAACTGCTCTGTAATTTGCCGCTATTGATGTTGCAGAACGAAGTAACTGTTTTCCAATAATTTTCGCTTCCTCTGTTTTTGGTAAATTTCTATAATACTTTACTATTTCAAAAGCAAAATTTTTTGTTCTTAATTTCAATTTATCTGAAGTCATTTTTTCATTATTCATCATTTTCTTAATAGTTAAATCAATAATTCGAAAAATCTCAAAATCTATAAATTGAAAAAAATTACTTCAATATCACCCCATCTTTAGTAATCAAAGTTCCTTTGGTAATTTCTTCTTCCATTTCCCATTTAAAACCATCTTTGGTAGCCAAATGTGTTAACAAATTTTGAATGTTTTTAGCATATAATTCACTGGCATTTTGAGGTAAAGTACTTGGCAAGTTACTTTGACCAATTAAATTTACACCATGTTTTACTACTGTTTTATTTAATTCACTCAATTCGCAATTTCCACCTTGTTCTACTGCCATATCAACTATTACAGCACCCAATTTCATTTGTTTTACTTGATCTTCAGTAATTAATACAGGCGCTTTTTTGCCCATTACCAAAGCAGTTGTTATAACTAAATCGGCCATGAACAAACTTTTGTTCACCGCTTCTTTTTGTTTTTGTAAATAATCGGCCGAAACTTCTTTGGCATATCCGCCTTCTACTTTTGCTGCTTCTGCGTCTTTTACCTCAATAAATTTTCCGCCTAAACTTTCAATTTGTTCTTTGGTTTCTGGTCTTACATCGGTACATTCTACAATGGCACCTAATCTTTTTGCCGTTGCAATGGCTTGTAATCCTGCTACACCAGCACCATAAATTAATACCCTAGAAGGAGTAATTGTTCCAGCCGAAGTCATTAATAAAGGAAATATTTTTCCTAATTGCGAAGCACCCAAAACTACTGCTTTATAACCAGCTAAGTTAGCTTGAGAACTTAAGGCGTCCATATTTTGCGCTCTCGAAATTCGAGGAATGGCATCCATGCTAAAAGCACTGATGTTTTTAGCAGCAAGTTTCTGAATTAACTCTGGATTATTGGCTGCATATAAAAACGAAATGCAAGCTGAGCCTGCTTGCATACTATTAATTTCTTCATCATTTGGAGCATTTACTTTTGCTAATATATTAGCTTTTAACAACGCTTCTTCTTTTGAAACAATTTTACAACCTACATTGATATATGCATCATTGCTAAAGTTAGATTGGTAACCGGCATTGTTTTCAACCAAACATTCGTAACCTTGTTTTATTAATTGAGTGCAAACTGCTGGAGTTAAAGCTACTCTGTTTTCACCTTCACGGGTTTCCTTTAATACTGCTATATTCACTGTAGTTATTATTTTATTTTTTGGCAAAATAAATGTTTTTTTGAATTCTTGTTTGCTTTTATTGCAATCATACATAAAATCATATTTAAAAAAGACTTCCTACTTTAAAATGTTAAAAATTGCTTATAAAGAAATTTACCAACATCCTTTACCTGAAGGACATAGGTTTCCTATGCTTAAATATGAATTAATTCCAAAACAATTATTATATGAAGGAATTATTAGCAATGAAAATTTATTTGAACCCAATGAATGTTCAGAAGAAAATATTTTGCTCACGCATGATTATAATTATTGGAAAAATTTAAATCAATTAAAACTTACAGAAAGTGAAATGCGTAGGATTGGTTTTCCCTTGTCGTCAAAATTGGTAGCACGAGAAATTACCATTATGCAAGGAACTATTGATTGTGCTTTGTATGCTTTGCAATTTGGTTGTGCCATGAATATTGCCGGAGGCACGCACCATGCATTTAGCAATAAAGGCGAAGGTTTTTGCATGTTAAACGACATGGCTATAGCTGCCAATTATTTGTTAAAAAACAAACTTGCAGAACGAATTCTTATTGTTGATTTGGATGTTCACCAGGGAAATGGAACTGCGCAAATTTTTCAAAACAATAAAAATGTTTTTACTTTTAGTATGCACGGAAAAAACAATTATCCATTCCATAAAGAAATATCGGATTTGGATATTGAATTACCCGACGGAATAAATGATGATGAATATTTATTGTTATTGCAAAATAATTTATCGGAAGTATTTAAAAAGCATGAACCCGATTTTGTTTTTTATTTATGTGGCGTAGATATTTTATCGACTGATAAATTTGGTAAATTAAATATTAGTTTAGCAGCTTGTAAACAAAGAGATGTTTTTGTTTTTGAATTGTGTAAAAAACATAAAGTTCCTGTTGCTTGTGCAATGGGTGGAGGTTACTCACCAAAAATTTCAGATATTGTAAATGCACATTGCAATACTTTTAAAGCCGCAGTTGATTTATTTGATTAACGTCAGTTTTTTGACAAAAAAACCTTTGAATAGGGCAAAAAAGTTGCTACTGCTTTTTTTTGAATAAATGCAATAAAAAAAGTTTTAAAAAAAATAATTTTTATGTTTGATTTTAGACAAACTACTAATTTATTTGCTGTAACAATTAGTTAACAAACCAAACTAGTAAAAACCAATTTTTATTTATAAATTTCACTTAATATGAAACTAAATTCAGTAGCTGCAAAAACAATTGCAAAACCAGCGGCAGGCAGAGCAAACACTTTAAACACAGCCCCACGTGCTTCCAAAAAATCAGACGATGATGATGATTTTGATGATGATGACGACTTAGACATTACAGAAGACGATGACATTGATGGAGATTTCGATGACGACATTACTGAAATTAATGTAAAAGAACCTGCATCATTTGAAGATTTTGATGACGAAGAAGAAGATGATGATGATGATTTTTAATCAATAAAATTTATTATTTGAATTAACGCCTCCAAACTATTGGGGGCGTTTCTATTTTATTACTCCTATTAAGCGCCCTATCATATATATAAATATTATAAATAATTGTATCGGTATCAAACATAGAAAGTCGCTGCCCATCACTAATATTTATATCCATTTCTAATTCTCCTCTTATGGCTTTATGTCTGCCCTCTGGTGTTAAATTCTGAACCCTAAATTTATAACAAAAAGTATCGGTTTTTCCTGGAGGAATATATGGCCAATAAACACCATCTATTTTCTCTTTATATTCAACATAACAGTTATAATAATACTTGTTTAATAACTTTCCATCTGAATCAAATAATGGGTTAAAAGGTGCAGAAGTGTCAGCATCAGCAAAGCCAATATCTCCATCTCCGTCTTTGAATGAAAAAACTAATTTCATTAAAGAGTCTTTTCCGTCACTTTGCAAAAAATAAACTCTTTTGTATTCAATAAGCGGAATGTTAGCATATATTTCATTTTCTTTGCAGCTGTTAAGCAGCAATAAAAAAACAATAAACACAAAAGCAATTTTGCCATTCATGTTCCATACAAACGATTTTATAAAATCCATTTTCAAATCAAATATTAATAATTTTGATGAACTCGCATTGCAAGCATTTGCATACCAATTCAACACTAATTTAGTTTACCAACAATATTGCAAACTTAATAATATATTCCATAATAAAAGCGTTACCAATTTAGCACAAATACCTTTTTTACCCATTCAGTTTTTTAAATCCAAAAAAATTATTTGTGGCTCTGCCAATGAAGAAATAGTATTTTCTAGCAGTAGTACAAGCGGAGAAGGCGAAAGCAAACACTTTGTAACTGACTTAACAATTTACCAAAAATCGTTTTTTACAGCATTCGAAATTTTTTACGGACCTATAAAAGATTACTGTTTTTTAGCATTACTTCCCTCCTATTTGGAACGAAATGGCTCCTCATTGATTTTGATGTGTGACGAATTAATAAAAGCAAGTGAACATTCATTAAGTAATTTTTATTTGCACAATCATGCACAATTATTTGATGTTTTGAATGAACTAAAATCAAAAAAACAAAAAAC
>CAISTO010000127.1 GCA_903888395.1 uncultured Bacteroidota bacterium
AGAAAAATTGGAACATCCGCTAAGTGGCCGAGTTGAAATTATTTGTTTCAATACTTTGTCTGATTTAAAACAAAGTAATTTTGGGTTGGAAGATTTGGCGCAAAATACTGGTGGATATACACAGGTAAATAGCAATAAAATATACGTTTATTTTAATGGTGATCATGCTGATTTTGCAAGGCAATTAAATGAAGGAATTACCATGGTTTTAATCAACGAAATTTTATATGGTGGAAGTTTACAAGAACGCATTCAAAATGCTGCTTTATTGAATTTACCAGAATGGTTCTTACATGGCTTAACTGCTTATATTAGCAAGGATTGGGATGCTGATATGGATAACAGAATGAAGGATGGAATTTTAACTAAAAAGTTCAAGAAATTTAATCGGTTAAACCAGAAAGATGCGGTGTTTGCTGGCCATAGTATTTGGAAATATATTATAGATAATAATGAACGCCCTGAAGAAGTTATTAAACAAGTAATTTATGCAGTTCGTATTACCAGAAATTACGAAAGTGCTTTGAGTTATGTGTGTAATGATAAAACATTCAAACAAATTCAAAAAGATTGGTTTGAATATTATCAAAAAATGTATAACCGAGAAGATGTAGGACGAAATATGCCTTTGGTTGACCTGAAAATAAAACGCAGAGTGGCCCAATATATTCAACCACAAATGAAGGTTTCGAGCAAAGGGAATTATGTAAGTTTTACAAGCAATAAAAATGGTAAATACAAAGTTTGGTTATTGAATACTAAAACCAATAAACTAAAGAAAATTCTGAAAGGTGGATTAAAATATTATCAGCTAGAATACGATTATAGTTTTCCAATTATTGCATGGCAACAAGGTGGCGATAAAGTAGCTATGGTTTATGAAAAGAAAGGAAAATTGTTGCTAAAAACATTGGATTTAACCAATAAAACCAAAGAAGTTTCACAGTTCTTTAAGTTTGATAAAATCACGGGTTTTGATTACAGCGATAATGGCCGAACATTGGCGGTTAGCGCCATCAGGAAAGGTCAATCAGATATATTTACCTATGACATTCCAAGTAGAAAAGAAAGGCAAATTACCAACGATATTTATGATGATGCCAGTCCAAGATATACTGATGCTTCTAGCAAAATAATTTTCAGTTCTAATCGTCCAACAGACTCATTGAGCATGGGTGTAAATCCGAAATTAGCTGATGACAATAACTACGATGTTTATTTGTATGATATTGACGAATCGCCAAAGACAAGAATGCTCAAACGATTGACCCAAACGCCTTATATCAACGAAACAAATCCGATTGAATATAAGCGAAATTATTATGCATATATCAGTGATTATAACGGAACCAAAAACCGTTATGCCGCAAAGCTAGACGAAGAATATGATTTTACAGCTGTGTATATAAAGTATTTTGAATACACTGAAAAGCCAATGGATACGTTGCTTTATACCGATAAACCAATATGGAGTGGAACTTCATTTTCTTACCGGGGTAAAAGCATTGTGCTGGATAGCACAGTAGAAAAAATAGACACCATTATTTATAATAAAGATTTGGTGACCACTTATCCGCTTACTAATTACCAAAGAGGAATTTTAGCGCACGATGTATCGGCTCAGGCCAAAACTACTTACGACTTAATGTTGTTTAACAATAAGTATTTTATAAAATTAAGTCCGCAGGAACGCAGCATTGAAGAAGCTAGCAAACCAATAGAAAGCTATCCAAATATGTATAGGCTTAAAAGCGGTGTTACCAATAAACAATATGAAAGTGGCGTAAAATGTTTTAGGAGTTTTGCGGAGCAAATAAATGAACCCTATAACGGTGAAGCAAGTAATATAAAGCCAATAGAAACTGAAGAAAGAATAGCGCAAGACACCACACAATTCTTTTTTATAAGTGAGTTTACACCCGATGAATACAAGCGTCCGGCTTATATAATTATTCCAAAAGAAATGGCGAATGAAAGTTTGAAAAAAGGGTTGAAAATTAGTACGCCAAAGTTTTACGATGTTACTTTTTTTGCTGATCAAGTAGTGACTCAAATTGACAACTCCATCATCAATACCTATTATCAGCCAATAGGAAGTGCTAATGCGCAAATGTTCAATCCTGGTTTAAACGGAATGTTTAAATTAGGCATGATTGATTTGATGGAAGATTACAGATTTACGGGTGGTGTAAGGGTAAGTTTTGATTTAACAGGATTTGATTATTTTGCTTCATTTGAAACATTGAAAAAACGAGTAGATCATAAATTTGTTTTTTATCGCCAAAGCAGAAGTGGAGGAGTAGCCGAAAACGACAATGCTGTAAAAAGTTATAGCCACGAGTTAAGGTATATTTTAAAATATCCAATTTCACCAACTAGCAGTTTTAGGTTAAATATTTTTGGTAGAACAGATAGGGATATCTTAAAAGGTTCGAGTTCCGCAGTGATGGAAGTTCCCGATAGAGTGACCAATTGGTTGGGAGCTAAATTAGAATTTGTTTTTGATAACACACATCCGCGTGGAATGAACCTTTGGAACGGAACGCGATTAAAGTTTTTTTATGAACGCTATGCTAATTTCGATGATTGGAATACACAACTTAATGCAGTTGGAGTAGATGCTAGGCATTATGAAAAAATTCACAGACAAATTATATGGTGTACGCGTTTAACAGCAAATACATCGTTTGGGCCAGCTAAAGTAGTTTATTATTTGGGAGGAGTAGAAAACTGGATTGCCCCAAGGTTTAACAATGAATCAAGCACTTCTACCACCGAAAATTATGTGTTTCAAGCTTTGGCAGCAAACATGCGTGGCTTTGAACAAAATATTAGAAATGGAAATAATTTTGCTTTACTGAATACTGAAATTCGCATTCCAATTTTCCAATATGCTTTCAATCGTCCGCTTAGAAGTTCGTTTTTAAATAATTTTCAAGTAGTTCCTTTCTTTGATTTGGGTTCGGCATGGATTGGAAATAATCCATATAGCGATGACAATACTTTTAACCAAAAAACTATTAATATAACTCCAGTTTTAGCAAGGGTTACCAATGTTCGTGATCCATTGGTGGCAGGCTTTGGTGGCGGATTAAGAACAGTATTATTAGGTTATTTTGTTCGTTTTGATACCGCTTGGGGAATTCAAGATGCTGAAGTTGCAAAAAAGCCAATTTATTATTTTGCATTAGGATTGGATTTTTAGTAGAGACGCAAGGCTTTGCGTCTCCCAATATTTTAAAGGCTATTAATTGCGTTTGTGAACATGAGCCGCAAGGCCTTGCGGCTCTAAAGGTTCCCGCAAAATGTATGAATCAGGATTTATAGGATTAAAGGATTTACAGGATTACTTTTTTTCAGTTGCTTAAAAGCAACTGCAATGGATTTTGTTGCAGAACTAGCGCATCCATTGCCGTTGGCTTTAGCCAACGGCAAACAAAATTGAAGGATTTGCAGGATTTACCAGTGAGGGAATGTCTGCGGAAATCTGTGAAATCTGCGAGATATTTGCATGATGTAGAGACACGATTAATCGCGTCTGTGAACATGAGACAAGGCATGCCTTGTCTCTACGCTTTCCCGCACGTTTTCTGAATCAATTCCGATTAATCGGAATACAGGATTTGCAGGATTTACCAGTGCGGGAATGTCTGCGAAAATCTGTGAAATCTGCGGGATATTTGTATGATTTAGAGACGCGATGCTTCGCGTCTGTGCTTTAATAATTGTTTTACGTTTTAAAATTTTTGAAGAAATAAATTGCGTCAATACATTGTTTTAAAGACGCGAAGCATCGCGTCTCTACGTTTTCTTCGAATTTCCTATTTCCTTTATTCCTTTATTACCTTTATGCTTTGTTTATTCATGCCATCAATGCTTAATAAATACATGCCACTTTGCAATGTTTCTAGGTTTACAATGGTTTCATCAATATTCAATTTGCCACTTATTAATGTTTGTCCTACCAGGTTTGTAATCATGTATTTTTTACCAACCAAATTGGTTTTATTGGTAATGATAATGCTACTTTTGGTTGGATTTGGATAAATATTCAAATGGTTATCTAAACTTAAATTATTAATACCAACCGATATGTTTATTGGTAAAATAGTTGAATCAATACAGCCATTGTTGTTGGTAATTTTAGCCATTAAACTTCCACTTCCAAGGTTTGTCCATATAACATTTACTGCATTAGTTCCTTGTCCGCTTTGAATGGTTCCGTTGGTTGTTGCCCAATTATAAGTGCAGTTTGCCTGACTTAATACTGAATAAGCAAAAGGCGTTGAAATGGAATTTGGAATTACATTTCCTGAGATGTTTCCAATGCTTGGACTTATTTTAACCAAAATTTCTTTGCTCAATGAATCTGCACAATTTTGATTGGTTAAGCTTAATAAATATATTTTATAATTACCTATTTGGCTAAATGTTTTACTTGTATTTGACGAAGTATCGGCTTCTCCTAAAACCCATTTGTAGTTAGCAGAACCACTGCTAATGCTGGATGTATTGGTAAAATTGAATAAATTATTTTTCAAGCATTGCGAAGCATTATTTATTCCAAAACTTAAATTAGCACTTGGGTAAACTGTAACATTTTTGGTAATAGAATCATTGCAATTTGCATTGTTTTTTGCTATTAATTTTACTGCAAAACTTCCTGCAGTAGCGTATGTTTTTGTTGCGTTTAAAACAGATGCAGTACTTGCATCGCCAAAACTCCATGTTTGTGAATTTGAATTGGTAGATGAATTGGTGAAACTAAAGTTGTTTCCTATTAAACATTGCGCAGCATTAGCAACAGAAAAATTAGCTACAGCTTCTGCATTTACAGAAATAAATTTAGTGATAGAATCTAAACATTCATTATTGGAGTTAACTACTAATTTTACTGATGTTCCGCCCAATGTGTTGTAACTATAAGTTGGCGATTGTAAAGTAGAAGTATCACCATTTCCAAAGTCCCATTTGTATTTTAATGAACTATTGTTAGGTGTACTTTGATTGGTAAAAATAAAG
Source organism: uncultured Bacteroidota bacterium (assembly GCA_903888395.1). Classification (GTDB taxonomy): domain Bacteria; phylum Bacteroidota; class Bacteroidia; order UKL13-3; family UKL13-3; genus JAAFJM01. Next base: position 5,023 of record CAISTO010000127.1, read on the forward strand.
TTGTTATTGCTTAAGCATTGAGCAGTTTTATTGATAGTAAAATTTATTGCAGTTGCTTTATCTGCTACTATCACAAATTGGGTGGCTGTATCTGCGCAAAAATTGCTTGATAAAGCAATTAATTTTACCGTATAATTTCCTGCATAATTATATGAAAAATACCTTATTAAATTATTTGAAATTACATTATTTCCCACACCAAAATTCCAAGTATATTGGTTACTTAAACTATTGTCAACCGATTGGTTCCAAAACTCAAAATAGTTATTGGTAATACATTGTGCGGTATCGTAGGTGTAAAATAAGGCTACTGGCGCTTTGCGAATACTCACTGTTTTGCTCACTGAATCTTTGCAACCATTATTGCTGGTAGTAATTAATTTAACTATTAGGTTTCCAGTATCTGTTACAGTTTTACTTGGGTTCAATAAATTGGAATTGGTATTATCACTGTACTTCCAATTATAGCTCATGGTACCTGAATTAATGCTTGAAGTATTTAATAAATTAATAGTAGCATTTGCATTTTTTAAACAAACAAAAGTAGGAGCTGTAAAGTTAACAATTGGTTTTGGATACACAGTTAAATACTTGGCATTAGAAGTATCTGAGCAGCCAGTATTACTTACAATGGCTTTGTAATTATATGCTGAATCTACCAATAAACTATCTTTGGTTTCATTGGCAATAATGGCATTATTTTTTAACCATTTAAAAGTTAAGCCTGCTGTGTTTGGAGTAACTTTAAAAGTACTGACCAATCCTTTGCAAAACGAATCTCGGTTATTGGTAATAATGGGCGTACTAAAACCAGCCACTAAAGTAATGGCATAAGCAGTTCCTAAGTTTAGGGTATCTGAACTTGCATTTACCCTGATTTTATAATTTTTATTTAAAAACAAACCCGTTGGTATGCTAATAGGAATAAAGCCAATGGAATCTGTAGTAGTTTTAGTGCCAATATTAGTGGCATTAGTAAACGAACCCGAAGAATCGGAAAGTTGTACTGTAAACACATTGCCTGAAAGCAAATTAAGCCCGCTTGTTCTATAATTAACGTTGGTACTTGTAGCTTTATTATTACAAAAAATACTTTTGGCATTACTGTCAATAAAAATAGTTTTTGGTGTTCCTACTTTGATGGTTATTCCGCGAATTATAAAAGCCTTGGCGCATGTTCTATCTGTTCCTTTAACAGTAAATAAGTAAGGTTCTTGTCTTATAGCACTTAATGGCGGAGTCCAACAAAATTTAAAACTATCGGCTTTTGGTCCGTTGATTGTGCGTTGGCTTAAAATATAATTTCTGGTAAATGTAGCATTACTCATTACTGGAAAATACAAACTTGGATTATTCCAATTCATATCTGTTGTATCAGCTAAAATAGTAACATTTCCATTAGTTGAATTTGGTAATTGAAATTGATCTTCAGTTACTATATCCAAACATAATTGCGAACCTGCTGTGGCAATATAATTATTGGCACCATATTGGAGTAAATTGTTTTTATAAACTTTAATGATTGGTGATTTGTTTGGTAAACACAAGTTCGTTTGAATTTGAACATCTCGCCTTGTAATTCCCACATTTACCCTAACTCCACTTACTAATTTCCATTGGGTAACTTCTATGACTAAGAAGGTAACAAAAACCCCAACTGCCCTAAACATAATGTCACCTGTAATGGGGTCAATCCTTAAACCACCAGGATATGTTGCTACTGAATCTGGTGAATTTAAATAAGGAAATGGATTTGTTCTTCTAAATGGTGGAACATAGGATACTACTGAGTTAATACCTTGGTATGATTCTCCAAAAGCATAACTTAAAGAATCGCCATCGGGATCCATAGCGCCTAAATTATAAACTATATCTATTCCCGCACATAGTAAAGGAATGGCATCATGGGTAAATATGGGTGCTGAATTACAAGAAGTTTGACATTTATTAACAATACATAAAGCTTGAAAACTTCCAGGAACAATAGTAGTAGTTGCACCATTTCTACAACAAGCATTTGCTCCTAAAATTACATTACAACATGCGGTAGGTAAACTACTTAAATTCACGTTTCCTTCATATGTATAAACTTCTATTCCTGGGCTAAAAGTGCCAGCAGTTCGGGTATTACAATTGGTACAAATAGTTTGTACATTATTACAAAGTTGAATAATATCGTAACCACTTGATGATGATACTATATTTAAAGTAAAACTTCCATAATTTACACCAACATAAGGTGCTGTTGCACCAATAACTTGGGTGCTAAACCCCGAACTTGCTGTAGTACAGCCAGCAACTGTTCCATTTGGAATAGCAGTGGTACAACCTGGGCATAATGGAATACCAGAACAATCCCTATATATTTTCATAGTAACCGTATAAACATTTGGCGTACCGGTACATTTATAACTAATATCGCTTCCTACAAAGTGAGATGCTTTACTTTTGAAAGTTATTAGACTTAATAAAATACTGGCTAAGATGTAGAAATGTTTTTTCATGTTTTTTTAATTGATGCAATTATAAAACATAAAGCACTAAAAATATACTTAATCTAAACTAAGGTTTTAATTGTTTGCGGTTTATAGATGCAATGTTTCGTGTTTAACTATATAGGGATACGCAAATCATTGCGTCTCTAAGATTTCCCGCACATTGCACATTGTTTGAATCAGGATTATTTTTTTTACTCCGTTGGGCTTTAGCCAACGGAAAAATTTACAGGTTCCCGCACCAATCAACTATTCAACTTATTAACCTTTCAACTTATCAACCATTCAACTTATTCATCCAACTCAAAACCAAAAGCCTATCATTTATCAGCTATTTATTTTTAAACGATTACCCTTACATTTGCTAAAAAATTAAAGTATAAAATATTTAAATAATATGGATTTATTTGAAAAACTTAAAAGTAAACCGGGCCCATTAGGCCAACATGGCGATGATAGTTATGGTTATTATATGTTCCCAAAACTAGAAGGTGAAATTGGTCCAAGAATGATGTTTAGAGGAAAAGAAAAACTAAACTGGAGTTTGAACAATTATTTAGGTTTGGCAAATCACCCTGAAGTGAGGAAAATAGATGCTGAAGCTACTGCGCAATATGGTTTGGGTTACCCAATGGGCGCCCGAATGATGAGTGGAAACAGCACTAACCACGAACAATTAGAACGTGAATTAGCTGCTTTTGTTAGCAAACCAGATGCTATTTTATTAAATTTTGGATACCAAGGAATGGTTTCGGCCATCGATTGTTTAGTAGATAGACATGATGTAATTGTGTATGATGCCGAAAGCCATGCTTGTATTATTGATGGAGTGCGTTTACACATGGGAAAACGTTTTGTGTTTACTCATAATAACATGGAAAGTTTGGAAACGCAGTTGAAACGTGCAGAGCGTTTGGTAGCCGAAACCGGTGGTTCTATTTTAGTAATTACCGAAGGCGTTTTTGGAATGACGGGTGCGCAAGGCAATATTAAAGCCATTGCGGAGTTGAAGAAAAAATATAGTTTCCGATTGTTTGTAGACGATGCACATGGATTTGGAACCATGGGTAAAACAGGTGCAGGTGTAGGCGAAGAGCAAGACATCATGCACGAAATTGATATTTATTTTGGCACTTTTGCTAAAAGTATGGCCGGAATTGGTGGTTTTATAGCTGGCGATAATTTAGTAGTAAAACATATGCGTTATAATATGCGCTCTCAAATTTTTGCTAAAAGCCTACCAATGCCAATGGTTGTTGGTGCTTTAAAACGTCTTTCATTGTTACGCGATCATCCTGAACATAAAAACAATTTATGGAATATAGTTAATGCGTTGCAAAGTGGCTTAAAAGCCAAAGGATTTAATATTGGTGTAACCACTACTCCGGTAACGCCTGTGGTTCTTAATGGAACCATTCCTGAAGCTACCGCCATTACACACGAATTAAGAGAAACTTTTAATATTTTTTGTTCAATAGTAGTTTATCCTGTAGTGCCAAAAGGAATGATTATTTTACGTTTAATTCCAACAGCTGTTCATACCCTTTCCGATGTAGAAGAAACCATTGCAGCGTTTTCAATCATCAAAGAAAAACTAGATGCAGGAGTTTACAAAGAATCAGCATTTGTAACCATGGGTGAAGCTGCTAAAGCTTAAGCAAATTGTTATTAATTTAAACGTCATTGCAATCACGCCAAAGCGTGTGAAGCAATCTCACTGTGGTTCCGACAAATCGCATAGGCGTCAACTTGATTTAAAGTCTTTTCTTGTAAACAGTTATAAACATTAAAGTTCCGGAGGAACGAAATATTTATAGCAACGGGTTTTAACCCGTTGAAAAATGAACAAAACCTATCATACGAAAATCCCGCAATATTTGCACAAA
>CAISTO010000128.1 GCA_903888395.1 uncultured Bacteroidota bacterium
CGTTGCGATGGCCCTTTTAACATTTTCAAAAACAACACATTTGGATTAACTGCGTCTGGTGCTTTGTCGGAACTAAATTCTCCAATTTGAAAATCAACGCCACCAACATTACCAGAATAAGCCACCATTAATACATCGTCATTGTTTAAAGCTTGGTTCAATGAAATAAATCCTAAACGAGCATTGTAAGTGTATTCAGTTGGATTTAATAGCCTTGACTGGCCCACAAACATGTACTGACTTTGTGCCTTTAAACCAGTTACTGACTCATCAAATTTTAATTGATTCAATACATTTTTTTCTTGGCTTAAATTACCTGAAACAGTAGGATAAGTAATAGCACCTGTAGTAGTAGCCACATTTCCTCTCCCTTTTAAATAACCCCATAATCCATTAACCTGATTACCTAATACAGTATCAAAAGGACTGGTATTTACAGTCCAATATTTATTTATTCTTTGGCTTGCCTCTCCTAAATCGGCTAAAGCCAATATGTTTCTAGTATTATCAAAAGCATTGGTTCTATTAGTAACCCAAACTTCTATGCGTGTAATATTTACATTGCTATTAATAATTGGTAATCTTCCTACAGCATTATCAAAACTTTGGTAAAAATATTGTGCTAAAAAAAAGTGACGATTCATGTCGTATGCACTTGACTGAATTTCAAACTTGGTACTAGTGGCGCCTCCTTGTAAAGTTGTTTCTGAACTTTTTCCTCTTTGTTGTGATACAACAGTTGTAGCTGTTAATCTGCCAAACTGCATGGTGGCTTTTACACCAAATAAACTCTGACTTCCTTGAATTAGCGTAGAGTTTAATGGTAAACTTACGTTTCCTAATTCTATTTTTTTAATAATATCATCTTCCTTACCCGCATAATCTAACTTCATTTGATTTTCAAATTCAAAAGTAGCTTCGGTATCGTAATTCATGTTTACTTTAACCTTATCGCCAACCGAACCCGCTACATTTAACTGTATTTTTTGCTTAAAATCAAATTGTGACGTACTTTGCTGGCGCAATGAAAATGCAGGATTACGAACTTCATTTCCATTGTATGAGAATATAAGTTCGGCATTTCCTCTAGGTCTGATATCAATGATAGAACTACCAAATATTTTATCAAATATTTTACTTGGAACTATAATTGGGGGAATTAAATTACTGCCTTTAGCAAAATTATTTGCTTGACTTCTTTGGTTAAAGTATTTTTTATTAGCTACTTTATTTTCATTAGCCATTCGCTCTTTAAAACCTTCGCTTGCGGGTAGTTTTGTGTTATAACTTCCTACTTTTGACGATACATTGTATTGGTTTTTTTCAGTATCCAGTTCATATTTGGTTTTAATATTTGGTGGATCATTTAAATCGAAAGGATTTTTACTTCCAGTAGTTTCCCACGGTTTTTTATCCTTAATAGGAAAAGGCATTTTAGAACTTGTATCCTTCTTTTGTGTACTATCGGGTGGAGATATAAAAAAACTTTTATGCAGACGCATAGCTCTGACGTCATTGGTGGAAACCAATGCCAAGGCCATGCTACTTAAAATAGTAACTATACTTAATTGAAATATAAACGGTTGTTTTCTTTTAATTATCAATGTAGTTTTTTAAGAATAGGCTTTTGTCTGTTTTTTTTAAATGTTTATGTGAAATTATATAGAAATTTGTTGTTAAAACCAATATTTTAAATGCAAACTATAATTGTTTTAACGATTGTTTTACCAATTGTTCAACGGTAAACTCTGGATTTGATTGTCTTATTTTTATCAATACTTTTTCAGCTTCATTTTTAGAAAACCCTAAGGATATTAAAGCCGATAAAGCTTGCTCTATCATGGTATTCCTAACACCGCTTGTGGTGTTTTGAGGTTCATTTAGATTGATTAACTTAATTTTATCTTGTAAATCAATGACTAATCTTTGGGCTGTTTTTGGCCCAATTCCTTTTATTGATTTTAACAAAGTCCAATTTCCACTTCCTATAGCATGTTTTACCTCGACTGGTTTTAACGATGACAATATCATTCGGGCAGTGTTTGTTCCTACACCACTTACTGATATTAGTTGAAGAAAAAGTTGTTTTTCCTCATCGTCTGCAAAACCATAAAGTGTATGCGAATCTTCCTTAATACTTAAGTGAGTTAATAGTTTTACTTCGCTTAAAGTACTAATTTGCTCAAAAGTATTTAACGAAATTTGAATTCCATATCCTACCCCATTGCAATCTATCACGATATATGCTGGCGTTTTTTCGCTAATTTTTCCTTGAATATGTGCTATCACTAAATCTTTTTAAAATAAGGGTGCTAAAATATAAAATGTTTTTAATTTTGCAGTGTAAATAATATAATATATGTACCTAACAATCAAACAATTTATTCTTTTAACTTTTTTATTGTGCTGTTTTGAAATTACAATTGCCCAAAAACAAACGCAAAAAGTAAAAGATTATTATACAAATGGTATAATAAAAATGAAAGGAAAGAAAATAAATAACGCTAAAATTGGTACTTGGTTTTATTATGCCAACAATGGTAAATTAACTAAAAAGGAACGTTGGAAAAACGGTGATTTAAAATTTACTATTTTATACAATGAAAAAGTAAAAGCCAGTGAAATTATTTATAAAGACGGAACAGTAAAAAAATTAAAAGGCTGCGGTTGTTAAAAAA
>CAISTO010000129.1 GCA_903888395.1 uncultured Bacteroidota bacterium
AAATGGAACTTTCAATTTAGAATTATCGGAAATAATAGAAAAAGACAATAATATTTTTATTACTAATTTAGCTAAAGCTCGATCATTACATGCTGAAATATTTAACCAACATTTTGGTAAATATGCCAACATTGAAAACAACGCTTTGAACTCATTAAACACCGCATTATTAAGTGACGGTGCATTTGTTTATGTGCCTACAAATAAAACAGTTGAATTTCCAATTTTCATTGTAAACATTGCAGATTCGAGCGATGTAAATGTTTTAAACCAACCTAGAAATTTAATTATTGTAGAAAAAAGTGCATCGGTTCATTTAATTGAAATGTATTATTCATTGGGTTCAAATTCGGTTTTTACCAATGTGGTAAATGAAATTTATGCCAATGAAAATTCACATGTGGAGCATTATAAAATTCAACAACAAGAAGGTGAAAGTTACCACAATAATTTTACTCAAATTTTCCAAGAAGCAAACACCAATGTGAACCATGTTACGCTTACTTTAGATGGAACATTGGTGCGTAATAATTTGCATTTTTACCTAAATGGACAAAATTGCAATAGCTTATTATATGGTTTGTATATGCCTCATGGCAATAGTTTGGTTGATAACCACACCAGAGTGGATCATGCGCAACCAAATTGCAATAGCAATGAACTATACAAAGGCATCATGATGGACAAATCGGTGGCGGTTTTTAATGGAAAAATTATGGTGCATTTGGACGCTCAAAAAACCAATGCTTACCAACGCAATCAAAATATTTTATTAAGCGATGAAGCTACTGTAAATACGAAACCACAATTAGAAATTTTTGCAGATGATGTAAAATGTACTCATGGCGCAACTATTGGTCAATTAGACGAAGAACCTATGTTTTACCTAAGAAGTCGTGGTATTCCTGAAGATGTAGCAAGAAAAATGTTGCTCAATGCATTTGCTGATGACATTGCTGAAAAAATAAAAATTCCAGAATTAGTAAAATTGTTAGAAGAAGAAATAGAGAAGAAATTATAAGCCGCTGATTTCGCAGATTGTAATGATTAATTTAAAAAAAATAAATATCTAAAAAAGTATGTTAAAATTCGAAGAATCTTTCGAAATTTATGAATCTCTTGAAAAATATCCATTCCAAGAAGAAACCTATAAATTGATTGGAGTTTGTATGGAAGTTCATAGAAATTTAGGGAAAGGCTTTTTAGAAGTAGTTTATAAAGATGCTTTACAATATGAGTTAAGGAAAATGAATATTGGATTTGAACGTGAAAAAAAATTTGAAATAGCTTATAAAGATATTATATTACCTCACTATTACATTGCTGATTTTGTGGCATTTGGAAAAATAATAATAGAAGTGAAGGCACAAGAAAATGTGGCTGAAAACCATTATAAACAAGTAATAAATTATTTAGCAGTTTCAAAATTAAAATTAGGTCTGATTATTAATTTTGGAGAGGAATCATTGAAATTTAAAAGAGTTGCTTTAACAAAATAATTTAATAAAATAAAAAATCATTTAAATCTGTGTAATCTGTGGCTCAAAAATTAGATATTATATCCATAAGAAATCAGTTTCCAATACTTCATCAAGAGGTTAATGGAAAGCCTTTGATTTATTTTGACAATGCTGCAACTACACAAAAACCTCAATCGGTAATAGATGCGTTGGTTAAATATTATTCTCACGACAATGCAAACATTCATAGAGCTGCGCATACTTTGGCTGCTCGTTCTACCGACATGTTTGAGGATACACGTAAAACCATTCAAACATTTATAAATGCTAATGAAGCGGAAGAATGTATTTTTACAAAAGGTGTTACCGAAAGTATCAATTTAGTAGCCCAAACTTGGGGAAGAAAGTTTTTAAATGCTGGTGATGAAGTAATCATTACCACCATGGAACACCATAGTAATATTGTTCCTTGGCAAATGATTTGCGAAGAAAAAGGCGCTATTTTAAAAGTAATTCCTATCAACAATGCTGGTGAATTATTAATGGATGAATATGATAAAATGCTTTCATCCAAAACCAAAATGGTAGCCTGTGTTTGGGTGAGTAATGCTTTAGGAACCATTAATCCTGTGAAGGAAATAATAGAAAAAGCACATGCTGTAGGCGCTAAAGTTTTGTTAGATGGCGCACAAGCTTGCTCGCATTTAGAAGTTGATGTACAAGATTTAAATTGTGATTTTTTAGCCATTTCATCGCATAAATTATATGGCCCAACTGGAGTTGGTGTTTTATACGGCAAACGTGAATTGTTAGAAGCCATGCCTCCTTATCAAGGCGGTGGTGAGATGATAAAAGAAGTAAGTTTTGATAAAACTACCTACAATGAAATACCTTACAAATTTGAAGCAGGAACACCCAATATTGGTGATGTAATTGCTTTTAAATATGCTATAGATTTTATCAATGAAATTGGCAAAGAAAATATTGCAAAGCACGAAAATGAATTATTGAAACATTGTATTGATGGTTTGGAACAAATTAATAAATCACCAAATCACCAAATCATACAATTAATAGGAACAGCAAAAGAAAAAGTTTCAGTTCAATCATTTATCATTAATGGCATGCATCATTTTGATGCGGGTCTGATGTTAGATGCAAAAGGAATTGCGGTAAGAACTGGTCATCATTGTACACAACCTTTAATGAATTACTTGGGTGTGGATGGAACCATTCGCGCTTCGTTTTCGGTTTATAATACGTTGGCAGAAGTGGATGTGTTTTTGGAATCAGTAAGAAAATTAGTGAAAAGATAGCCACAGATTGCACAGATTACACAGAAAATTTATTAGATATTTGACAAAATTTAATTTACAATAATTATGAAGCCAATTCTATTAATTTTAGTCTTATTAATTGCAATAACTATTACAAGTTGTTGTACAAAAGTTGCGTGTAGTGAAGGGCCTTCAAAAATTGTAAAAGGGAATTCTTTGACTTTACTTGATTCGGTTGAGATAAAAGTATTTGCTTCAAATACTAATTTTTCAAAAGCTATTGATAGTATTTATTTATATAATTATAACAATGAATATAGAATAACTGATTTCACAAAAGACTATAAAGTAACTATTTTATCTAACAATAAAATTTACTTAATTAACGAATTTACAAAAACAAACCAAGCTTGTAACGAATGTGCCATTGGCAGCGGAACATCAGAAGAAGTTTATACTAAATTTAAAGTAAATGGAGTGGAACAAGGTTTTTCAAATATTGAGATAAACAAATAAAACATAGCCACAGATTGCACAGATTACACAGAAAATTAAAGTATAAATATTAATCTGTGGCATAAAAAACTAAAAACTAAGTACTAAAAACTAAGAACTATTTGAAAACAATAACAGACATACAAAACGAAATCATTGAAAACTTTGAATTGTTCGATGGCGATATGGAAAGCATTTTGTTTTACTTAATGGATTTAGGTAAAAAATTACCTGCCATGCCTGAAGTTCATAAAACTGAAGATTATTTGGTTAAAGGATGCCAAAGCAAAGTATGGCTTTTCCCTACTTTTGTAGATGGAAAAGTTTGTTTAGAAGCCGATAGCAATACCGAAATTACTAAAGGTTTGGTGTATTTATTGGTAACTATTTGGGGCAATCAAACACCAAACGATATATTGAATAGTGAACTATTTTTCATTGAAAAAATTGGCATGAGCCACATGATTGGCAGCCAACGAAGCAATGGATTTGTAAGCATGATTAAACAAATAAAATTGTACGCATTAGCGTATAAAAGCACAAATAATTAAGAACGAAAAACTAAATACTAAATTCGAAACGTACTCACTTTTATTTTCGAATTTCGATATTTGAATTTAGAATTTTAAAAAATAATATGGAAGAAACAAATATAGAACATAAACCACTTCGCACATTTGTAGATGTTCAAAACGAAGCCATTGAAGTAATTCAAACGATTTACGATCCAGAAATTCCAGTAAATATTTATGAATTGGGATTGATTTACGAAGTAAATGTTTCCAACGATTTGAACATTGAAATTGTAATGTCGTTAACTTCACCTTTTTGTCCTGCTGCGCAAAGTATGCCAGCTGAAATAAAAGAAAAATTGAGCTTAATTACAGGTGTAAAAGAAGTAGAAGTTCGTGTAACTTTTGACCCGCAATGGAGTCAAGAATTAATGAGCGAATCGGCTAAATTGCAGTTGGGATTTTTGTAAATAGCATTTATTTCTTTTCATCAATCTTTCTATTTTCTTTGCAGTAAATAATTAACAAATGAGCACAAACACACTTCCATTAATGGAACATTTTTACACCATTCAAGGAGAAGGTTTTCATACTGGAAGAGCAGCCTATTTTGTCCGTTTGGCAGGTTGCGATGTGGGCTGTGTTTGGTGCGATGTAAAAGAAAGTTGGGATGCAAAAGCTCATCCACAAATAAACATTTATACCATTCTTCAATATGTAATGGAAGCCAAAGCTGAAATGGCAGTTATTACTGGCGGTGAGCCACTTTTACATCACTTAGATGAATTAACCGCATTGCTTCAGCAAAATAATATTGAAACCAATATTGAAACCAGTGGTTCAAGTCCCTTAAGTGGAAACTGGAATTGGATTTGTGTTTCCCCAAAAAAATTCAAAGAGCCATTATTGGAAGTAATTGAAAAAGCCAATGAGCTAAAGATTGTTGTTTTCAATAAATCAGACTTTGAATGGGCTGAAAAATATGCCGCTTTGGTGAATAAAAACTGTATTTTATACCTACAACCCGAATGGGATAAAGCTGACCAAGTTTTACCTTTAATCATAGATTATGTGAAGCAAAATCCGAAATGGAAAATTAGCTTACAAACGCATAAATACCTTCAAATACCTTAGGGAAATTCGAATAAAGAAAAAAGAAATTCGAAAAAAATTCTAGTTTTTCAGAGCGAAATTCTAATAATTATACCGTTTCTTTATTTTAAAAACAAATTCTGAAAAGTTTGATTTATACAAAAAAATAAATTCAATCTGTAAAGGAAAATCAAATTAACAATTGAATCGATTTTATTGATAAATTTTTAAGAAAAAAGTTCTTGTTAGATATGTCTAACTTTTTATTTTTGCAGTACTAAAAATAAATGAAAAACAATTCTGATAAATCATTGAGTGAAATACATGAAAGTGTAAAAGTACCGGTACAAAAAAACTGGTGGCGTACCTTATTTGCATTTATTGGTCCTGCGTATTTAGTAAGTGTTGGGTATATGGATCCGGGGAATTGGGCAACCGACATTGCGGGCGGAAGTGCTTTTGGATATAAGCTAGTATGGGTATTGCTCTTGAGTAATTTAATGGCATTACTACTTCAAAGTTTAGCTGCCCGTTTAGGAATAGTAAAAGGTTGGGATTTAGCACAAGCAAGCCGTCAACAATATCCTCAATGGACCAATATTTCTTTATATGTTTTTGCAGAAGTTGCCATTGCCGCCTGCGATTTAGCAGAAATTATTGGAATGGCCATTGGTTTAAATTTATT
>CAISTO010000130.1 GCA_903888395.1 uncultured Bacteroidota bacterium
CAACATAGTTTGCATCCGCTTTCGTACCTCAAGCTCCCATGCTGCACACCCTCTCTCCACTCGCAGGTGGCTCGCCGCACAACGGATTGCAAATCATTTTGTTCGTACCTCACTTCATTTTTTGCAACCGTTTTCCTTCCCGCCGCGGGCGCTTTTACCATTAAATTCAAAAACACAACTATCACTAAAGATTCTTATACAACTTCAATAACTTTTCTTTGGTATCATCTTTTGATAGCCCATAATACTCTTGCCCATTGATTGTATCACTTAAAAAAGCTTTTTCAGTTAGTAGTTGTAAATAAAGGTTTGTTGGTTCTCCTTCCATTACAATTGTTACCATTTGACCGCCATTATAAATTTCATGTTTTATATTTTTGACCCAAAAAGTATCACCACCTAAAATGGGTTTAACAAATGAAAAAATAAATTTATCTCCTGCTCTAGGTATTATATTTAATCCTAAACGAAAACGTACGCGTTGTCCAAAATAGTTAATTAATAAATGGCAAAGCTTTTCATCTCTATCCCTAAACTTTCTTGGATCATCAATATTTAACTTAAAGATTGCAAAATAAATATCTCGTAAGTCTGTCCCTATATGAGAATATGGAATTCCAGCCATTTTGTAAATTTCCTTTAAATCAGGTAACTTTTTTTCCGTATCAGTTAAAATTGGTTTATACGCCAGCATCCAATCTAACAATTTTCCATAGGTTGGTTCCTTTTCAAGATTTCGCAAGAGTCCACAATAATGGGTATTATCCATAAGTGCATCCAAAAAATCCCTGCTATCTGCTTTATATTCAAATCCGTTATTAAATATTTTGCCCATCTTTTTAATATAAAATTATACTTAAAATAAAGTCTAGTAATTAGCTAATCTCATTAGCAACTTCTATTACAAAAATAAAAAAAGTACAGCAATTTAAGTCTTGCCCCTTTCGGTTTTCAAGGTCAAGCCCTCCGGGTTTTGCAAAAATAATCTCCACCCATTCGGGTAGTATTTTTTTTGTCAAAAATCTTGACAACCTAAGTGTCAAGCCTTTTACAAAACGCTTTCTTTTTTCATTTTTTTCGGGCTTTTCTTTAGCTCGTTTTTTGTGTTTTTTCTTTGTTTTCAAATTAGTTAGTAAACAGGTTCAAAATAACAAGATGAAAAAAGGGATACAAACCCTTAAAAAAAGCATTATGTTAAAATCAAAAATTAAAACACACAAAATGGGTTCAACCTACAATCAACCTCACTTCTTTATTTTAAACAAAGGTTTAAATTCTGGCAAACCATTCAATCACTATGTTTGCAATTCATTTGTGTTTCTAGCGGATAATAAAGCAGAAAAAGAGTTTTACTATTTCTTATTATTAGGCTTATGGGAGCTTCGTTTCTTTCGCAAACACTTAAAGGGTTCAGTAATTGAATATGTGCGCTTAGGCGATGTTATTGATGTAATTGAAGAAACTTTAAACTCAGTTAATACCGGTAACCGTTCATTTTCTGATGTTCAAAACACATTAGCACAAATTGAGGCCTTGCAGGCAAATCTTCAAACTCAATTAGATTATTTAATGCAGTTGCGCAAATCTTTATTTTACAAATATTTAAAAAAGTAATCAAAAAAAAAGCCTTGCACAAAATGTGCAAGGCTTTAAAGATTAATTTAAAATTACTTAAACTTTTTGACTAACCACTTTAACAATAAAGAAACTCCAAAACTAACCACTGCACCAAGTAC
>CAISTO010000131.1 GCA_903888395.1 uncultured Bacteroidota bacterium
ATAGTTTAAATATACAATAAAAAATTAAACCCATCCACCTGTAGGTGGATTTCTTTTTTTTCCTCTATTATTTGATGATAAACCAAAACTATTAAATTTTGGTGTAGAGTCTCTACGTTTTTTTCCTTCTTTTTCAATTTTTTTTATTGTTTTATTTGGTTTGTTACCTTCATCCCTGAGCTTTTCAAGTCTTTCATCATGAACCTCTTTCATTAATTCTTTTAAATATTTATCATATTCGGCAAGTTTTTGAGGATTATGAGCGGCCTTACCTTTGGGCTTTGGTACTTTTTTTATTTTTAATTCTTGAACTGCATCAGTGTCTTTTTTTTTGGAATAAAACTCAACTTATCCGTTTTACTATTATAACCATCAATTACAATACCACTTAATTCATCAGCCTCTGTATTGAATTCTCGTTTAACATGTTCAAAAGTTATTTTTTCAAATTTATCTCTTAACTTAATTGTCTCTAATGCGGCTTTAACATAACTTCCTTTTTTAATTTTAAAATGACCCTTCATTTGCATAATAACCAATTTACTATCACCAATAACATGAAGTTCAGTAATTTTATGTTCTAAACACCATTGGAGTCCTAAAAACAATGCCGTATATTCAGCCAAATTATTTGAGGTTTCACCTGAAAATCTTTCAGGTGTGAATTGTTTAGATATGGTATAGACAGTATTTTTGTCTTTATCTTTTATAGCAACACCACACCCAATATGTCCGCCAGGGTTAGTTGGTCCACACGCACCATCAAAATATAAAGTATACATAAATTAATCTTGTAAAAATTTAACAGATGTTCCCAATGTTTTTGATATTCTATCAATTGCTGCATTAAAACCACTAATATCTTTATTTGTTAATACATAAATGTCACCAAGTTCTTTATATAAATTTCTCATTTTAACAGAATCTGGCATGTCATCATATTTGGTGTAAACTGTTGCCCCAAACATTTTAACCAACTCAGAACCTGTTGGAATTTTAGTTCCGTGTGTACCATCTAGAATATCTTTCACAAGATTGTAATAATTCATTGTGTAAGATTTGTTGTTGTAGTGTGTTCCATTATAAATGAAACCTACTTTATCTTCAAATAAATGCTTATAAGTTTTCATGGTTAAAACATAATAAAGGTAAAACAACTAATCAATGCTTTTGCGATAAAATTATTATAAAAAAATAAACCCCAACTTATTATAGTTGGGGTTTTTAGTGTTATTAGTTGTTTATATATTCCAACATTTCATTGTAATTCAAATTTGGAATCATTATTTTTTTCAATCTTCCAATTGAACTGTGTTTCAATCCTGAACCTTTATAAGTTATTTCCAATACTTTTGGATTATTTTTAAGGAATTTTGCAATATATTTATTTGTTAAAATTGGGTGATTTGATGACATGATAATTACATCTCCACTAGCAGACCATCTAGAATCCTCATTAGTTAATCTAAAAAAACTTTCACCACCATTATTAATTAAAATATACTCACCTTCTCTGTCAGGTTCATTTGTTGTTTTATAAACATCATCATCAGAAGTACAAGTGTAAAATGGGTATTGTCCACCTATAATTCCATCATCAGCTCTGTGTTTAGTTTTTTCATGAAATTGTACAACACTACTTAAACTAATAAATTCTTTTTCACCAAAACTTTCAGTCAAATAATCGTTTGAGTCACCATCAACTGATATAACATAACCACCATCAATTTCAAAATTTACAATATCATTTAATTTAAAAACTTTTTCAATTTCAGATTCAACAGTTACAGAATTGATATTCTTTAAATAAAAATTTTTAATCATATTAGACAATGTGGGTAAATACTCACTATTTTCATATTTTTTTTCATCGTAAGAACTTTTACTGATACCTAAAATTTTTCTTTGTTTTTTCTTTCTAATTTCTTGGTTTTGTTTTTTAGTCAACAAATCATCATTAAAACTATCAAAAGATAAATCAGCGTATAAAAGTTGATGATTATAATTTATCAAATATAAAATTAAATTTTGAGTTTCTTTTTTAATCAAATCTCTATGTTCTTTTGAATTTTTATTATTCTTAACTAAGAACTCAATATAATCAATAAAAGACATACCATAATTTTCATCAGCATATTGTTCAATTACATTGATACCATTGTATTCAATTTTTTGATGACTTTTAAAAAAATTTGTAATTTCAATTTCTACTTTTTCTATATCACTTTTATTTCTTTTTCTCAAAAATAAAACAACACTTTTAGTAGATGTATTTTTAAAGGCCTCCGAACCTAATTTTACTATAGATATCAACTCACACTCAACAAGCATTTTATATCTTAATTCATTATTTATTGTCAAATTTTTCCAAAGAACCGATTCAAAAATAACAAAACCCGCAATACCCCCTTCTTTTAATTTTTGGATTGTATCTTCCAAAAACAAATTTTCAATTTGTTGCGATTTGTCCGTGGTGTATTTACATAAATCAAATAATTCAACATCAGAAGGATTTAAATCTTTTGTAAAAGATTTTACTGAAAATGGATAATTAGATGTGATAAAATCCATTTTTTCATCCATAAAGTCCGAACTATTAGGGTATTTTTTTCTTAACATACTTTTTTGTAATGTATTACCGTGATAACATTTTATTTGTTCACCATTTTTAAGTGTTGTATTAATTCTACATAACTCAATATTACGTTTTTGTACATCAATACCTGAAATAAAATTCATAATATATTCTCTTTTTACTGAATCTATATTATGGTAGTTATTTAAAAATTCATTATAATCTTTATTACTTGCACGAAAATTATTTTCACAAAGTTCTCTAACAACAGAGGAATATTCGTTAATGAATGAATTAGGAAAATGTCCTGTTCCAACTGCCGGGTCTTGGTATCTTAATTTTGGATTTTTAGTGTTTTCAATATATTCTTTAATTGGGAGTGATTCTGTAATAAATTTAGTCATATTTGAATCGGTAATGTAAATACCATAATCTTTCAAAGTTTTGTTATTTTCTAGTTGTTCAAATAAACGTGTAATAAAATCAACGTTTCCAACTTTAACAAACTTATATCTTTGAATATGTCCGACTAATTGTTTTAAAATCTTAGTGTTTTTATTATATGTAATTTCATCGTCAACCTCAATTAAATAAAAAGAAGTTTTACTACACATATAATTCTCATCCACTTGGTTGTTTAGTTCTTTAGCCGATTTTAAATATAAATCAACAATTTTATCAATGAAGACAGAGTCTGGTTCATCATCAATAATCTGTAATTTTAAAATACCATCTTCATGGTAATCTTTTTCATCAATATTTTTACAAGCCAACAATTTAACAATAACATCCAACCCTTTAGTGTAATCAGATACATTATTACTATAAAGTGTCTCCAACATATTATTGATAATTGTAGGGACAGCATCATTGGTTATATTAACTAAATCACTTTCAGTTATAAAATTTTTATAAAGTATTTCATTCATTTTTTTATAGTATTTTTTTTCACCTTGTTTATTTTTAGTGATATACATTTTAGTATTTTCACAATAAGTTAAAAGTAAAGTATCACAAAATGTATTATAATCAAATAAATCCCGTTCAACGTATAATGGATTGTCAAATAAATCAAATGGTTTAACTTCAAAAGCTCTATTTAATTTAGGTAAATATATATCTACTTTTGATGTACTTTTTTTGAGTATGAGTTTTTCAATCTCATATTCTATTGATAATTTTTCTAAGTCGGAAATAATTTTAAGTCTAGTTCTTTCTTCAGGTTTATCCACAGAATTAACTAATTGTTTACCAACCATAACATCACCGTTATATACGGGATATAAATTACCATTGTTTAAGCAAACCATAATTTCAGGTACATCATGTTTTTCCATCCACTTATAAATATCTTCGTTTTTCATATTATTTGATTTTTTTCTAATTTGTTAATACAAATATACAAAAAGATTTTTTTCTAATCAATAGAAATGTAAAAAAGTTTTAAAAAAAGAAACCCCAAACAATTTCTTATTTGGGGTCGGACATAGGATACTATCCTATGTGGGGTTTTGGCTAAAACGATGAGATTACTCGTTTAGTTGACCTGTCTTTTGTAGAGATTATACCCGACTAAGGTTTCCTCTCGTATCCACTAATGTTGCCATCAGTATCAAG
>CAISTO010000132.1 GCA_903888395.1 uncultured Bacteroidota bacterium
AAAAAATTATATAAATAAATTTTCAAATGCTTGACTTTATAATGTTCTATCATAACTTTGTTTTCGTAATCAAATTAAATAATTAAATAATTATGGCAACAGCTAAAAAAACAAAAAAAGCAGCACCAACAAAAAGTGCAGCACCAGCAAAAAAAGTAGCAGCTAAAAAAGCAGCACCAGCAAAAAAGGCAGCTCCTAAAAAAGCAGCTCCAGCAAAAAAAGCAGCTCCTAAAAAAGCAGCTCCAGCAAAAAAGGCAGCTCCTAAGAAAGCAGCTCCTGCAAAAAAAGCAGCTCCTAAGAAAGCAGCTCCTGCAAAAAAAGCAGCTCCTAAGAAAGCAGCACCTGCAAAAAAGGCAGCTCCTAAGAAAGCAGCTCCTGCAAAAAAAGCGGCTCCTAAGAAAGCAGCTCCTGCAAAAAAAGCGGCTCCTAAGAAAGCAGCTCCTGCAAAAAAAGCAGCTGGTAAAAAGAAATAGTTTTTACTTTTTTTATAAAAAAGCCTTATCAAAATATTTGATGAGGCTTTTTTGTTTTTAAGCCTTATTTTTGTTTGATTATAAATCATGATTATTTCATTACATCCCAAAAACCCAAATTCAAGAGACTTAAAAAAAGCTGTTGATATTTTAAACAACAATGGTGTTGTAATAATTCCTACAGATACCATTTATGCATTAGCATGTAAACTCGATAATAAAAAAGCTATTGAACGAATGTGTAAAATTGTTGGCAAGAAACCTGATAAAGTTAATTTTTCATTGTTATGTGCTAGCCTAAGTCATTTAAGTGATTATACTTCTTCACTCGATAAAAGTGTATTTAGGCTAATGAAAAATAATTTACCTGGTCCATTTACATTTATTTTAAAAGCAACTAACAGTGTAACTAAATATTTTGAGGGCAATAAAAAAACAATTGGAATTCGTGTTCCTGATAATGTAATTGCACAATTATTAGTAGAAGAAATTGGTTCTCCTTTAGTGGTTACTTCTATTCATCATGATGATGATATTATAGAATACATGACCGATCCTGATGAAATTCATGATAAGTTTGAAAACTTAGTAGATGCTGTAATTGATGGTGGTAACGGAGGTAATATTCCTTCTACAATATTTGATTGTAGCTCAGATGAAATTGTTTTAGTAAGAGAAGGCAAGGGAATTATAAACGAATAATTAATTATACTCACAAGTTATACCACCAATATTTTATCCTCTTTTTTATATTATTTTTGAAAACTAAAATATGTTTTCTAATAATTAAGGAATATTATTTTATTCAACAATTGTTTTACCTATTCAGTAATTTTATTACTGATTTTATTTTATATAAATGTTTAAGAAAGTTACCATTTTTTTTATTCTTTGTTTTGTTTTTTTTGTTTCAAACAATGCATTTAGCCAAGTGCAAATTATTTCACCCGATAGTAATGAATTAATAGATTCTGAAGAGGAGGATGAAGTGGATGAAGAGTCTATAGAATTTGATAGTATCATCGTAGAAACAAATGGTCCCTACTGGGATTTTTTACGTCCTCGTGATTTTACCTTTGATACCAGTAATGCGCCAGCAAATAGGTATTATAATTTTTGGGATACGGTAGTTATTAATCCATACCAATCAGACTTAAAAACAATGAACGATACCGTTGTGCTATCGTTAGTTACTGATGGTTGTGGTTTTCATCCACCTGCAATTGGCGATTTAAGTTCTACCTTTGGTTTCAGGCGATGGGGTAGAAGGGCTAAATTTCATTTTGGTGTAGATGTAAGAATGGATATTGGTGATCCTGTATATGCGGCTTTTGCAGGTGTAGTTAGAATAGCTAAAAAAAGTGCTGATTATGGTTACATGGTTTTAATCAGACACGATAATGGTTTAGAAACTTTATACGCTCATTTTTCGCAATTGCTTTGTTATATTGGTCAACATGTGACTGCTGGCGATATTATTGGTTTAGCTGGAAGTACGGGCCGTTCTACTGGTCCACATTTACATTTTGAGGTAAGGTTTAAAGGTGAAAAAATTAATCCTAATAAGCTCGTTCATTTTCCTTCCGGCTCACTTTTGTCTGATTCATTACAAATTGATAAAAGCTGTTTTAAGCATTTATATGAAGTAAAATCGGCTAAGCTAAAACTAAAGATTCCAAAGTATGTAAAAGCTCGCAAAGGTGATACTTTATATAAAATTGCTAGAGAATATGGTGTATCAGTAAAACGTTTAGCACGTTTAAATAATATTTCGAAAAAGACAAAAATTAAACGAGGCCGAAGAATTAGATTGAGGTAGATTTGATAAAATTTTTACCGAAGATATCATAGATAAACGCAGACGTCCGTTGTTGTGTCTCCTGACCAACAACTTTTTTCCCGCAGATTACACAGAAAACACAGATTTATTTACAGTTTAAAAACTTTGTTTTCTATGTTTCTATGTGGTTCAAATTTTATATAAAATATTTTTACTTATCCATTTTGCTAGCTGCTAGCTGCTAGCTGCCAGTAGCCAGGTGCTAATATCCAGTCAACGGTTTATCTTTTGGAAATTTAACTTCAAAACCAAATTTCACCGATTTACTTTCATCGGCTTTCAATTCCATTTTCCAAGTTAATTTTCCTGTATTGGCATCGTAAGTTGCACCTTCATATTCTAATAATTTCACTTCTATTTCACTGTTATTCGATACCGGAATTTGATCTTCAATGGTTAAAAGTATTGTTTCCTTGTGTGTGTTTTTCACTTTAATTTCATAAGTAGTTTGTTCCTTTTTTGTACTTCCAAAAAATGATTTAGAACTAAAATCTTTCAACTTATTTCTTTCCACTTGTATGCGTTTGTCTTTCCCTAAAGTAAGTAATAAAGTATCGTTAGCAGTTGGACTCACCAATGTTTTACCTGTAAATGTTCCATCATAATAAACATTGGCTTCTCCGCTAATTTGATTGATTAAATCATTGGCTAAAACTTGAGCAGTTACAAATACTTCTTTGTTTAATTTTGGCACTACTGCATATCCATAAATTGCACTTTGTGCAAAGCTAGTTAAATCAACTTGATGGTTTTGATTATCGCTTGGAATGGTATAAGCGATGTTGGTTTCAAATTCTATATTGAACATGTTTTGAGTAACAGTTGAATTTGCCCATTTGGATTTAATGCTTTTTTGTGTTGGTTCATCTGCATCTATTAACATATCTCTTGATCCCGAAATTTGTACTTGTTGCACATGATCTCTTCTTATAAAAAATCCCAACCAATTGGTTTGTAATTCAGGTTTGATGCCTCCCTCAGCAGGATTTGCAGTGGTTAGTTTTAAGTTTACGTTGTTCCAATCTTCGCCAGTGCTTTGGGTAATATTAGCTTTCAAAAAAAACTGAACATTGCTTTTATTGTCTTTTATTCTAATGTCGTAAAATGGCTGCCAGCTTACGTTTCCAACCAAGTAACTTAAATCTATTTGTGCGTCTTGCACTTTATTATCCGATTTTACTGTTAATATAACTTCATTATTCAAAGTCAATTTCCCATTATTATATGCTGATAATTGTTGCTCAACCGCATTTTTATATGCATAATATTTAGTTTCTAAATGACTTAAACGAAACCAATTTACTTTAAAATCATCCAATTTTTTATGGTATAAATTCATCAAATCCTCTAACTCATCATACTTCACTCCAGTTTGGTTACTGCCCACATTTTTATTGGCCAACATCAAATCTTTTTGATAAACAATTGTTTCCTTGTCAGCTTTAAAATCGGCAAGAGCCGCATTGATATTACCCAATGAATCTTCTAATAAAATAATATCAGTTGGCTTTTCATTTTTATTCAACAAATCATTCCTGCTGCTTACCGATAAAATAGTTAAATGTTCATTGGCTTTTACTTCCAAACTATTCATGTTAATGTAAGGCGAAAGTTTGTCGAAAACAATATTGAAAACACCACTTGCTTCCAAGTTTATTTTTGCAGTTCTAGTAACTTGTGCTTGGCTATTAAATACTGTTACATGACTAACCACACTGCTTACTTTGCGCTCAATAGGTTTGGTATTATTATAAATAAAATCATCGTAAACGCCAGCATTTTGCGCTGACAAATTGAATGAAATAGCTATTGCTAAAACGAATATTGAATAAAATATTTTCATGAAATTATTTATTTAAATCGATAGGTAAATTTTTTAAATCTAGAAGATCTTTATCTCTTCCAGAAGCTTCTTTATTAATTCTTAAATGATGCAATGAAATGTAGTCAATTAATATTTCTTCTGAAACAACTTCTTTTCTTTCTTTCCAACAATCATCAAATGATAAACCATCAACCGATGTAATAATATCTATCCTTTCGGGTGGAAATCCAAGTTGAACTATTGAATTTTCTTTTGTAAAATCATTGATATTAATGTCTAAACTTCCAAAACCAAATTCGTATAAAGTTTTGACAAGTTTTTCTGCATTTTCTTTATCAGGATTTACCCAAAAGTCTATATCACCAGTATAGCGTGGAAAGCCATGCATTGCAACTGCATAACCCCCAACAACTAAATATTTTACATTGTTTTTATTTAACAACTGTATAAACTCTTTGAAGTCTTGACTTATTTCCATTCAAAAAAAACGTTATATAATTTTGTCTTATTTTTTCAAGTGCAGCTAATCTTTCATTAGGTGTTTTTGTTAACCAATATGCTAAATCGGTTTCAGGTTCTTCGCCTAGTTTATATTTTGCAACATGCTTAATCATCTATCAAATATAATGTTTTAAGTTTACTTTTTAATATATTTTGTTAACGAATCAATTCAAAATTCAACATCTAACATTCAACATTTACAATGGAATATTTCCATGTTTTTTTCTTGGTAAATTCACTACTTTATTTTCTAACATCTTAAACGCTTTGATAAGCTTTTTTCGTGTCTCCTCCGGAAAAATAACTTCATCAATGAATCCACGTTCTGCAGCACGGTATGGATTTGCAAAAATATCGGCATACTCTTTTTCCTTTGCAGCTAATGCCGCAACTTGGTCATCGGCTTTGTCAATGTCTTTTTTGAAAATAATTTCAGCAGCACCTTTTGCGCCCATCACTGCTATTTCGGCTGTAGGCCATGCAAAATTCATATCGGCTCCTATATGTTTTGAATTCATTACATCATAAGCGCCACCATAAGCTTTACGTGTAATTACTGTAACTCTAGGAACGGTTGCTTCGCAAAATGCGTATAATAATTTTGCACCATTGGTAATAATTGCATTCCATTCTTGGTCGGTTCCTGGCAAAAATCCTGGAACATCTTCAAACACTAAAAGTGGAATATTGAAACAATCGCAGAAACGCACAAAACGTGCTGCTTTTTGCGATGAATGAATATCTAAAACTCCAGCTAAATAGGCTGGTTGATTAGCTACAATTCCAATGCTTCTTCCTGCCAAACGGGCAAATCCAACCACAATATTTTCAGCATAATTTTTATGAACTTCATAAAAGCTTTCTTCATCTATTACCTCACTAATTACTTCTCTTATGTCGTATGGTTGATTGGCATTTTCAGGAATTATATCAGCTAATTTGGGTCTAGTTTCATCAGTTGATTCATAAGTATAATCAGGAGTTTTTTCTTCACAATTTTCAGGAATATAACTGATCAATTTTTTCAATTGATTGATGCAATCAATTTCATTGGCAGCGGTAAAATGTGCCACACCACTTTTGGTTGAATGAACAGAAGCGCCTCCCAAATCTTCACTCGAAACTTCTTCGTGAGTTACCGTTTTTACTACGTTTGGTCCGGTTACAAACATATAGCTTGTGTTTTCTACCATCATAATAAAATCGGTAATGGCAGGACTATAAACTGCACCACCAGCACATGGCCCCATGATGGCCGAAATTTGAGGAATTACGCCACTTGCCATGGTGTTTTTATAAAATATATCGGCATAGCCGCCTAATGAAACTACACCTTCTTGAATACGTGCACCACCGCTATCGTTTAAGCCAATTAAAGGCGCACCATTTTTCATGGCTAAGTCCATTAGTTGACAAATTTTTTCTGCATGAGTTTCCGAAAGTGAACCTCCAAAAACTGTAAAGTCTTGCGAAAAAGCATACACCAATCTTCCATTTATATTTCCATATCCTGTAATTACGCCATCGCCTAAAAACTGTTGCTTTTCCATTCCAAAATCTTTAGAACGATGTGTTACAAAAGCACCAATCTCTTCAAAACTGCCTTCATCAAATAAAAAGTGTATACGTTCTCTAGCTGTTAACTTTCCTTTTTTATGTTGCGAAGCAATGCGGTCAACTCCACCACCTAAAAGTGATTGGTCGCGTAATTCTTGTAATTGTTTACGTTTATTCATCATAATTATTCAAAGTGCGCAAATTAGTAAATTACATGTAAACCTTTTGTGATTTTATTGAACAGAAAACTCACAATTTTTTAGTTAATTGAAAAGTGAAGATTTATGGATAAATAAATCATCATTTGAATACTTTTTTTAACCACATTCAAACTGTGTTTTTATATTGCAAATTGTATGATTTAGGTAACAATTCTCATTTGTTTATTTATTTCCTTTTTTATGATTTAATTGCAATCGGTAAATGAGTAGCAATAATAAAAATATTATTTTACAAATAAGGAACATGGTAAGTTCAAGGTGTATTGCACAGGTGCAAAATATTTTGGAAAGTGCCTCTAACTTAAGAATTGATAAAGTATATTTGGGTGCTGCGCAAATTCAAATCAATGAAGGAAATATTGATTTTATTGTATTACAAAAAAAATTACAAGAGCAGGGTTTTGATTTAATTTACGATAAGGAAGCTGCATTGTTAGAATCTATAAAAGTAGCAGTTCTAGAAATGATTTATTATGGAAATAATTTAAATTCATTGATTAGGAATTCGGATTATTTGAGTGATAAATTAGCACATCCCTATACTTTTTTAAGTAAACTGTTCAGTGATAAAACACATTTAACCTTAGAAAAATATATTATTCTTGTTAAAATTGAAAGAGTAAAAGAGTTACTCAGTTATAATGAAATGACATTAAGCGAAATTTCTTATCAAATGGGTTATAGCAGCGTGCAATATTTAAGCAATCAGTTTAAACAAATTACTACTTATTCGGTAAGTGAATACAAGGCATTACCTATTAAACCAAGGATACCTTTGGATCAGTTGATTTAAAAACTGGCAACTGGCTTATGGCCTCTTGCAATTAGCAATACTTGTCACGAAGGGCGTGAAGCAATATGCGTTTCAAAACTTAACACATAAACACTTCAACACATAAACACTTCAACCTTTTCACCTAAAATAAAAAAATACTATATTCGCCCTTGTGAGAAATCCTAATTTAGATCCTGAAGAAATTAATTTAACCAATGTTGACAAAGAATTGGAACGTGTGTTACGTCCGCGATTATTTGATGATTTTACAGGTCAGGAAAAAACCATTGAGAATTTAAAAATATTTGTTCAAGCTGCCAAACAACGTGGCGAAGCCTTGGATCATGTGCTTTTGCATGGCCCTCCTGGTTTGGGAAAAACTACATTAAGTATCATTATTGCCAACGAGTTAGGTGCGAATATAAAAACAACTAGCGGGCCTGTATTAGAAAAAGCTGGTGACTTAGCTGGTTTGTTAACTAATTTAGAAAAAGGCGATGTGCTTTTCATTGATGAAATACATCGTTTAAGTCCGGTGGTGGAAGAGTTTTTATACTCGGCCATGGAAGATTATAAAATAGATATTATGATTGATAGCGGGCCAAATGCGCGCAGTATTCAGTTAGAAATTGAACCTTTTACCTTAATTGGTGCTACTACCCGTTCCGGATTATTAACTTCTCCACTGCGTGCTAGGTTTGGAATCAATGCCCGTTTGCAGTATTACGACAAAGCTTTGATGAAAACCATTATTGAGCGCAGCTCTACCATTATGAATTCTATTATTGATGAAGAAGCTGCTTGGGAAATTGCGCGTAGGAGTAGGGGAACACCCAGAATTGGAAATGCTTTATTGCGCAGAACCCGTGATTTTGCACAAGTAAAAAGCGATGGAACAATTACATTAGAAATTGCTCAATTTGCCTTAAACGCATTGAACGTGGATAGTGAAGGTTTAGATGAAATGGATGCTAGGATTTTAAAAACCTTGATTGAAAAGTTCAAAGGTGGACCAGTTGGTTTAAATACTTTGGCCACTGCTATTGGTGAAGATGGTGGAACTATAGAAGAAGTTTATGAACCTTATTTAATTCAAGAAGGATTTTTGATGCGCACACCTCGCGGACGTGAAGCCACCGAAAAAGCATACCAACATTTAGGATTTACACCTACGTATAAGAATAAATTGTTCTAACGAAGTGCGAAATGCGGAGTTATTTTCTGAGTTCGAAGTGCGGAGTGCCAAAAGTGCGAAGTGTAAAGTATGGATTTTAAATTATAAAGTTTAGTTACAAATTTTGGAATTATTATGTGTAAATAAGTTTTTGTAAATTGCACATAAAGTTCGGGAAAGATATTTCGCATTTTTGTCACTTCGCATTCCGTACTTTTGGAATTTCGCATTTTTGTCACTTCGCACTTCGCATTTTAAACGTGCAAAGCACGTTTATTCCTCTTCTTTAAAATAAATTTTATAAAACTTACGTCCATCTTCTTCCACTCCTTGTTCTATTAAGTTGCGGTTTCCATGAATATAAATATGGAAATTCTTATCTAATTTAAGTACACTTTTAAATATTCTGGCTTGCTTTTTTACCGCCTGACTCGATATATCAAAACTATCGGAAATATCCAATTCATTGCTCATTCGGTAAGCTTCATCAAAGGTGCGGAACGATTCTATTACACCTTCATCTTTAAACACTGCTTGTTCAAATTCTTGCTTGTCAAATGTGTCATTGGTTTTAAAATAATCAACCGAGCGGTTCAAGTAATCTATTTGGTCTGCTTTGGTTACTTCAAACTCTTCGTTCAATTGTTTTGTTACAAAGTTTTTGGCAATATTCATAAACTCTTTGGTATGGTTATAATTATTGCTGCAAGGTTTTAATTGTAAAAAACTATCTTTCCAATATTGTGCTTCGTTTCCTTTATTTCCTTTATCTATGATACAAACTTTATAACCTTGATCGGCATTGGTATTAAATATTAAGCAACCTTTGTCCAACTTATCTATGTTAATTCCATCGTTATAGCTTACATCAAAAACGTTATTGGTTTGGTTCAGTTTTAAAAAGTCATATTTGTTTTCCGACTTAAAAATTCCAACGGCTTCCACGTCTTCATCTTCTACTTGAATATTGGAAAAATAAGCAATAAATAAATCACCACTTTTTATTTGAGGATGAGTAGAAAGTTCATATAAATGTTTTGCTATGTTGATGCTATTGATATGAAAAGCACTGCCATGTTCAAATATTTGTAAGGCATAACTATAAATAGGATTTAAAGTAAAATCGTTATTACTAAAACTGAAATTATAAAACTCAGGATTACTGAACGATGAAACGAAAAATTTCATCAATAAATCTTTCAATTTTCCATCACTTAAATCTAACAAATCCTTCGATATAATGAGGTCTTCGTTATTGGTTTTATTCCCTACCTGATGCACCGAAACTTTTTCTAATTGAGTAGTTTCTATTTCAAATTTTTCTGCCATTTATTATTAAATATTGGGGCAGCAAGATAAGAATGAATTATGAATTATGAAGGATTAATGATGAAGGATAAATTATGAATGATTAATTATAAATGATGAAGGATAAATGATAAAGTATGAATGATGAATAGGTTTTGTCTTGGTGAGCTTGCCGAATCCAGACACGAGAGATGTGTACTGGGAGATGAGCACTGAGAGCTGAGAAATGATAAAGTATGAATGATGAATTATGAATGATTAATTATAAATGATGAAGGATAAATGATAAAGTATGAATGATGAATAGATTTTGTCTTGGTGAGCTTGCCGAATCCAG
>CAISTO010000133.1 GCA_903888395.1 uncultured Bacteroidota bacterium
GCTTAAACCAGTTAAGAAAAATAATGTTGGAAAAAACAAGGCATCTACTTTAGCTAAACTTAATTGCTTGGCTTTGTATTCTTCCGATTGTTGGCGTAAATCTGCTTCAAAAAGTTTTTCTATTCCAAACGATTTAATAACCCTTATTCCCGAAAAACTCTGTTGAACAAAACTGGTTAAATCGCTTAATTTTGACTGAATGGCATCACTTCTTTTTTCTATTAAATTATTTACATAAAATATAGTAATTGATAATATTGGAAGAGGAATTAATGTATACCAAGTAAGCATTACATTGGTTTGAAACATTACATAAATTGTAATGGAACATGTAACAATTAAATTTACCGTATACATTACCGCAGGACCAATATACATACGCACTCTACCTACATCGTCACTGATTCTATTCATTAAATCTCCGGTTTGGTTTTGGCGATAAAACTCCATGTCGAGGCTTTGGTATTTTTTGTAAATTTCATTCTTTAAATCATATTCAATATGCCTGCTCATTACCACCAATGTTTGACGCATAAAATACATGAACAAACCTCTTAGTAAGGAAAATCCAATAATGAAAAATGAAAATTTAAAAAGGGTGTTATATATGGCCTCGTGTGTTGATTCATTTGTTACATTTTTTAATGCAATGGCAACCAAATTAGTGGCTTCGCGTACATATTTTGCAGGATAAATTTGGAAAATACTTGCAATTACTACCGATATTATTCCGGCTGAAAACAGCCATTTATATTTAAAAAAATACTTGTTTAATGTTTTAAGTTCTTTCAATTAGTCAAATAATTTATAGCCCAAAATGGCCACATATTCATGAATGGCAATTTCGGTTTGATTGATACTCATTCCGTTGGGGAAATTAGGGAAATATTCCAAATCTTTTACCGAAAAATCGCAAGGAGCAGCTATTACATTGCAACCCATTTTATTAAATAAATAAACGGAACGCGGCATGTGCGATGCTGTTGTTACTAATATTAATTTACTTTTTCCAATTAATTTAAATGCTTCATCAGCCTCCGATTTGGTATTATGAGGAAGTTCACTTAGTATGTTTATGATGGTATCGTTTATTAAACTTAAATATGCTTTGTTTAATAAACTAGCTTGTGTTTTGTTTTCATTAAATTGTTTTCCTCCTGAGAAAATTAATTGTGCATTCGGATTTATTTTTTTTAATCGCATGCCTTCTACTAATCGTGCCAATGATGATACACCTAATTGGCTACTTGCGGGCATATTTGCATCTTCAGTATATCCGCCACCAAGTATAATAATATATTCAGCACTTTTAATTTTATTGCTGTCAAGCAAACATGCATAATCGTTTTCTAGGCTATTTATAAATATACTTGAAAATGGTTGCATGGTAATTAAAAAGAAAAATACAAAGGAACTTATAAAAATTATTTTTATTTTTCGGGTAACTGAATTGCTGCTTAAATGATAAATGAACCACATACAAATGATGCAGAATAATGAAATTGGGAAAATGAAAATAGTCAATATTTTCTTTAAAATAATTCTTTTAAGCATGCTTTTTTACTCTCCAAAACTGATTAATTTTTAGCAAATATTTCATGCCTATTTTAAATAAGTTGGTATTTAAGCCATTCGCTTTACAAGCGCTAATCACTTCCGGATTATTTACAAATAAATTGGTATAAATACTTCCAGTGCTTTTTCCTCCTTTTTGCATATATACCATCAACATTGGAACATATTTAAAGGTAATTTTGTTTTTCCATAAATAGCGTAACATTAATTCAAAATCGCCAGCAAGCTTGTAGTTTGCATCATATAATCCAAGTTTGTTATAAGTATTTTTTTTACAATAAAACGATGGATGTGGTGGCATTACTCCCCATTTAAAAAGGGAAGGTTTGAAATTTGCTCCTGAATAATAACGTGATATTTTATTGTTTTTATCGGCAAAAGCAATGTCGCCAATTATACTTTCTAAATGAGCATTATTTTTAAACGTTGCTGCTATTTTTTCTAAAATATCTTTTGAAGCAAAACGATCGTCAGCATTTAAAGCACCAATAATTTCACCTGATGCCAAATTAATTCCTTTGTTTAATCCATCGTAATAACCCTTGTCTTTTTCCGAAATTACAATTTGAATTTTATCTTTATATTGTTCAATAATAGCTAAAGTTCCATCAGTTGATTTTGCATCAATAATAATGTATTCCACATTTTTATACGATTGCGCCAGCACCGACTGAATGGTGTTTTCAATGGTGCTTACGCTGTTATAAACTACTGTGATGACTGATATTTTCAAACTTTTATTTTTTTGCTTCTGGTTACTGGTTTCTGGCTACTGTCCTTTTATTTTATTAAACATTTCTCATCTCTCATTTCTCATCTCTCATTTCTCATCTCTCATCTCCTCATCTCCCATCTCTCAGTGCTCATCTCTCATCTCCTAATCTCCCATCTCTCAGTGCTCATCTCCTCATCTCCCCACCTCTCAGTGCTCTATGCCCATCTCTCATTTCTCAAATCTCTTTGCTCATTTCATCATTCATACTTTATACTTCCAAAAGTTGCAATAATATTCATTATTAGTAATAAATAAACTTAAAACCTTCGCTTAATGAATTTCCTCTTAAACTAATTCTGCACTTAAAGTTATCGAAAATAATTTTCTCATATCCTTTGCTCATGCAGGGAAGAGGCGAATTCCAACAATAAGTATTTCCATTTACATGGTAAAAAGTTGTGTTATTTACCACAATGGTATCCATTTTTACAAAACTGTATTTATCCTTTGGAAATATCAATTGTGAAGGTGTTAATTTCTCAAATTGCCCTATTTGCTTGCTGGTTTCATTGCCACTCAAATTTAATCCAAATACAGTTGGAATAAATAATATAATAATGATTGAAACATGAATGAGGTATAAATTTATTTTGAAAAAATTTCTGAGTAAATGATAGTAAATTAAGTACATAATAAATGCCAAATAATAGATAAGCATTGGCATGGCAAAGCGATATTGCGGAGCAAAAGCAAACCAAATGATTAAACTAATTCCTGTTACTACTTGTATAATAATAGTATGCTGATTTATTTTTTGTTTAAACCACAAATAACTTACCAGTAATATACTTAACAAAAACGAAGCAAAAATTACTTTGTTTATGAAGCCTTTGGTGCCGGATCTAAAAAGTAAACTTGCTATTAATTGCATCGCACCAATGTCCTTTATTTCATTCACTTCATTTGGCTTGTATTTGTTGGAATACGACCATGTTTTTACTCCATTTGTAAAATAACTCACTACCGCCTCAGGGGTTTTCCAATCAGCATTTACACTTAATATTTTATAAGGATACAAAGGATAAGCTGTTTGATAAATGTTTTTACTAACGTGAATGCTTAGCATCAAAAATAGCAGAATATATAGTTTGCTATGCAATTTGAAACTGGAATTTTTTAATAATTTATAAAGTACAAAAACTGCTAAAACTGAAACTGCAATGGCCGA
>CAISTO010000134.1 GCA_903888395.1 uncultured Bacteroidota bacterium
ACATTCATGCGGCTTCTGTCTTCTTTAACTACAGTTCCTTCAAATAATGGGTTTCTGTCAATTTCAGCATATAACAAATCAGCTTTAGCTTTGTTACGAATTTCCATGGCTTCTAAACCCATTTCTTTGATCCAACGTAATGTGTGCATGCAAACAAAAATTGCAAATACACTTGGCGTATTGTACATACTTCCGTTTTCTACGTGTGGTTTGTAATCAAGCATGGTAGGAACTTTGCGTTTTGCTTTTCCAACTAAATCCTTTTTTATAATTACCAAATTAGTTCCAGCAGGACCCATGTTTTTTTGCGCTCCAGCATAAATCATATCAAACTGACTGGCATCAAACGGGCGACTGAAAATATCAGAACTCATATCGCAAATTAATGGAACATCAGTTTTTGGAAATTCAAACATTTCAGTTCCGTAAATGGTATTATTGCTGGTGCAATGAAAGTATTTTACATCGGTAGGAATGCTATAATTTTTTGGAATATAGTTAAAATTTTTATCCTCGCTGCTTGCCAAAACATTTACGTTTCCAAACATTTTTGCTTCTTTAATAGCGCGGCTGGCCCATACTCCAGTGTTTACATAAGCAGCTGTTTCACCTTCGTCTAATAAATTCATTGGAATCATATCGAACTGTGTAGAGGCGCCACCTTGTAAAAACAAAACTGCGTACTCATCACTTAATTTTAAAATATCGCGAACCAATTGGCAGGCTTCTTCCACTACAGCTTCATATTCCTTACTTCTATGGCTTACTTCAATTAACGATAAACCTGTGCCCGAAAAGTTTTTTAAAGCCTCAATACTTGCATCTATTGCCGATTGAGGTAAAATAGCGGGTCCTGCCGAAAAATTGTGTATTTTTGTCATGTTGCAACTTAATTAGTTTGATAGTTGTCAAATTAAGAACTAAGGATTGGAATAACCAAAATAAACGCAATAAATTTGAAGCAAATAATTAACATCATATTATGAATAGAATACTTTTAGCGATAACAATGATTTTTGTGCTAACAAACGGACTTTTAGCACAACGTAAAACCCGTGAATTAGATACTCAAAAACAAGATGAACAAAAAAAGGCAGATGATACCTATGGAAAAAATGATTCTTGGAAAGATAAAATGTTTTATGGTGGAAATTTTGATATTCGTTTTGGTAATGACTATTCTATATTCTTAATTCAACCAATTGTAGGATATAAATTAACAGAAAAATTTCAAGTTGGTTTAGATCCTTTGTATATTTATAGCTCTCAAACATATAAAGATTATATTACTGGAGCAAATTTCAAACTTAGTGTTAATGCTTATGGGTCAGGATTGTTCTGTAGGTTTTTAATCAATGAAAATATTTTTGCACATGCAGAATATATGGGTTTGAACTTTAATACCTATTCAGAATCTACAGGAAAAAACATTTCAAAATTTACCAATAGCATGTACGTTGGTGGTGGTTATATGCCAGGAGGTTCAGGTGTTTATTTTATGGCTTTATACGATTTATTATATGATTCCAAATCTAGTCTTTACCGTGATCCAATTGTAATAAGGATTGGATTTGTATTTTAATTAATAATTTTATTCAAAAAATCAATATACAAACTTGGTTTAAAAATTAAAGGAAGTAACAAACCATAAATAGCTCCCCAAATATGAGCATCGTGGGCTATGTTACCAATGTTTTTCTTAGAAGCATAACTCGAAAAAGCTAAATATAAAAAGCCATAAAGCCAACCCGGCATTCCCATAATATTTAAGTTTGGTGCAAATAATATACAGGCATAAATTACTGCAGATACTGCACCAGAAGCCCCT
>CAISTO010000135.1 GCA_903888395.1 uncultured Bacteroidota bacterium
AATTTGTGCTTTATTCAAATTTAATTGATTGGCTAAACTTGCTTGGTCAAAAATATCACCTCCCGAAACGTGCAATATTTGTTTACGCCAATCCGTATTTAAAATGGTGTCTTTTTCGTAGCTAATTAGCTTGTCTAAATAATTTTGTGCTTCCTCGTTAGTAGCAGCGGGAATTCGGCCTGTGGCAATAGCTGGTGCATAAGGTTGTAAAGCATTTAAACCAACTGTAAACATATTATCGCTCGATGGTTCCCCAATGGCAGGAACTAAATTATTACTGTATGCATTTTGATAATTACTTCTTATCAAGTTGTTTTGATAACCTCTTCCCAATAACAATAAATAAGCTGGTTTTATTGTTTGATTTTGATACAAATATTTTAAAAAATGTTTGACTGCCAAGGGATGTTCGTAGCCATAAAAAAACTGATTATACAAATTATTACTATAAAAAATATTTGTTGTGAATTGCTGTGAGCGATAGTTTTTATAAGCATTTGCGGCTGTTTCTAATTGCTTATTCGAAATAATAATAAATTCAGTATTTAAATTTGAACTGGCAAAATTCATATTAACCAACTCCAATTTCGTTACATTTCTTACATCCGTTTCATCGTAAATAAAATATTCACTGTTTATATTAGCGTTTTCAACCAATGCATTCAAATCATTGCCTGTTTTGGTACAACTAATTTTTTTGAAATTAGTTAAATCCAATAACTGCGGATTACTTTTACCATAATTATTAAACTTAAAGTAAATCTTACTGGCACTTTGCTGCGCAATATGTTTGAAATATAACTGACTTTGATTGTTTAAATTGCAAGTGCTTGCATACTTAAAAATAAAATAAGAAAGTGAATTAAAATCGCTGCCAACACCTAAATCGGCTACTGTTTCAAACTTTAAATAAGCATTGTTACCAATGGTTGAATTGTTTAAATTAATCAAATATTTCGTTTCTATATAACCCGTGTAAGTGGTATCTTTTATGTTCGAAAAAGTTAAATTATCGTTTGAAAATCCTATTTTTAAATGGTGATTGATGGCTTTAGAAAGATCGTTACTCACGCCAAAAACTTTTGCTTCAAGTGTTGCATTGGGACCGCTTACAAATAAATTAGGAGTGCTTATTGAATAAATTCTATAAGGAAAAACACCACCAATTTTTAAACCAACCCAACTTTCACCTGCTAAATATTCTGAAAAATAGTAAGGTTCACCTTGCCCAACTTTGTCAAATCTACCTCTATAATATTCTTGAATAGGCGCAGTATCTATTTGATGAATATAATATTCTTCGGGTGTAAATAAATTATAATTGGTTTCATTGAACAAAGCAAATCGTTTGCCGATTTGAAAAATAGAACCGGGAATAATGGTAAAAAAATAAACAGCGGTATCGCTAAACAAGCTGTTTAATTGGTGAGGTTGATCGGCAATTGTTTTATATAATTCAGCATCTAAAACACCATCGTTTTTGGTAGCATAAAATGAAAGATAATCGGTTGAATTGAATTCACCATCGTTTTCACCTTGCACAAAACATGCTTGCTCCACCCCATTTTTAAATATTTGAAATTTATTAGGGTTGATACCCGATAAATTTATTCCAATTTGCGCCAATTGATTGGAGTCGATTTTATAAACGCCTTTCTCCCATATTTTTATTTTATAATAGGTTTGATTTGGTCTAATCCACTCATTACCTAATAATTGGGCAAAAGCAAATTGCGTTATAAAAATTAATATAAATGCGAAAACTATTTTTTTCATTCAGTAATTCAATCAAACAAATATAACGGCTTCCACCTCAAAAAAAGTATTTGTTTGCTATTTTTTACATTTTATTAACTTGCCAGCTGAATTTTAAAAATTGAAACCACAGATTTGAAGAAGTTTATTAAATATATTTCTTATGGTAAATATGAAACTGGTGGATATAAACACGAGCTTTTTTTTGCGGAACAATTGCAACAATTTTTGAATCAAAAAGGAGAACAT
>CAISTO010000136.1 GCA_903888395.1 uncultured Bacteroidota bacterium
ACACCAACCATGGACAAAAAGAAATGCGAAATGCGAAATTCAAATATCGAAATTCGAAAATTAAATTTGGATGTTGGATAACAAATGTTGTCCCGATGCATCGGGATTGAATGTTGGATTTAAAAATTCGAAATTCAAATATCGAAATTCGAAAATGAAATTTGAATAACAAATTTTGAATGGATTGGTGAGGACACCAACCATGGACAAAAAGAAATGCGAAATGCGAAATGCGAAATTCGAAATTCAAATATCGAAATTCGAAAATGAAATTTGAATATCAAATAAAAATTATGAATGGATTGGTGAGGACACCAACCATGGACAAATGTTGGATTTAAAAATTCGAAATTCAAATATCGAAATTCAAAAATGAAATTTGGATGTTGAATAACAAATGTTGAATGGATTGGTGAGGACAACAAAAAAAATAAAATACGTGTATGGATTCGGCAAGCTCACCATGACAATTAATATTAAACATTCATACTTTATACTTTAACATTCATAATTCAAAATTCAAAATCCAAAATCCAACATTCAAAATTCATCCGTGCACCACAAACATCCACTCATACATCAACTCGGATTGGCATTGCAAAAGGAACTGCAAGGCTTTGTTTTTTTTGATGCATTCAGTGTAAATAAGAATGAATTGGTGTTGGTGTTTAATAACATTGACCAATGGTTAAGTTTAAAGCTTGTTATAGAAGCACGCACGTTTTTCATACAATTTTATGATTATCCAATAGAAAGAAAAGGTGCTAGTTATGTGCTTTTTAATCATTTGAAAAATGTTGGTTTCCATACACTAAAACTTCATGAAAATGAACGTTCTTTTCGCTTGGTTTTTAATAATAATAAAAGTTTAGTTTTTAAATTATATGGCTCGTTGGCCAATGTATTGTATTTTGAAAATGAAAACTTAATTGAATTATTTCGTCCGCAAATAGAAAGTGACAAGCATTTATTACTCACTAATTTTTTGCCATTAGAGGAAACCATTCGTGAAGAAAAATTAGCGGAACAGTTTTATATTTATGCCGATGAAAAGGAATTTCCTGTTTTGGATTTAATAGCCAAAGTTGACTCCGAAAATCAGGTTTTTACCTCCCTCCTAACTGCCTATAATGAATTTACCAAACAGTATTTAGGGAAGTATTTTTATACACAAAAAAAGGAAAAGTTAATTCAGCAGTGTGAGTCCGAGTTGAAGCGTTGGCGGCCCATTGCGGTAAATGCGTCACAAGCATTATTGTATTTGCAAAGCAATGCAAGGAACGAAGAAATAGGACATATTATTATGGCTAATTTGCATGTAATGCAAAAAGGAAAAGAAAGCTTTGACACCTTAGACTTTTAT
Source organism: uncultured Bacteroidota bacterium (assembly GCA_903888395.1). Taxonomy (GTDB): domain Bacteria; phylum Bacteroidota; class Bacteroidia; order UKL13-3; family UKL13-3; genus JAAFJM01. The sequence goes on from CAISTO010000136.1 coordinate 1,364, forward strand.
ACCAATAACACCATCCAAATTAAATTAAAGGCTAATTTGAATCCGCAGGAAAATGCGCAGTATTATTATAAAAAAGCCCGCAATCAAAAAAATGAAGAGCAGCTGTTAGTTAATAAAATAAAATTAGCCCAAGAAAAAGTAATAGCCAATGAAGCTAAGTTAGCAGTGGTATTAGCCGCTGAATCCATGCGCGATTTAAAGCAGTTTGAAACACCAGTAAGCAAACAAAAAAGTAAATTAGAACAACGAGAAACCTACCGCGAATTCAATTATAATGGTTTTAGAATATTGGTGGGCAAAAGTGCTGCTAATAACGATGAGTTAACTTTAAAAGTAGCGCATAAAAACGATTTATGGCTGCATGCCAAAGGCGTAAGTGGTAGCCATGTGGTAATCAAACATCAAAGTAAAAATGTTTTTAACAACGATGTAATAACATATGCCGCGCAACTTGCTGCTTATTACAGTAAGTCGAAAGGCAGTGCCATGGTACCGGTAATATTTACGCCTAAAAAATATGTAAGGAAACCAAAAGGCGCTGAACCCGGTCAAGTATTGGTGGAGAAAGAAGAAATTATATTGGTATCACCTCAATTGAAATAAAAGATACAAGGTTTACAGATTAATTTGATTGGAATTTGAACCAATATAATTGAATGTATCCATGTAAAACAAAGCTAATAAGTGTAATCCAATTATTTTTATGTAAAATTGAAAGGAATTATGAAAGCAATTAAATATATAAAACATCAACGGAATATAATCGTATTTGTTTTTTTATTGATCAATTTAAGTTTTACAAGTTCCATCAATTGGGAGTTAAAAAAATCATCGAACGGCATTTTAGTTTTTACCAAACAAGGACTTAAAAATGAAATAAAAGAGGTAAAATGTGTGACTAATTTTCATTCAAGTTTAAAGAATTTAGTCTGTTTTATCAAAGACATTAATGCGCATCCACAGTATATTTATCAATGTAAAAATTCATTTATCATAAAAAATGTGAATGATTCAGAGCTTTATTATTACCACGAAACTTCAACACCTTGGCCGGTAGCAAACAGGTATGGCGTAATTTATTATAAAATTACACAAAACAGCCTTACAAAAGTTGTAACCATTAAATCGAATGGCGTATTGGGTTTATATCCAAATCAACCAAACTTAGTAGAAGTGCCCGCATTAAATGCCAATTGGACGTTTACCCCTAAAAGCGATGGCACAGTAGATGGAGAATATTATTTATATTTAAATCCTGGTGGTAACATCCCTATTTGGCTGATCAATATGTTTGTAGTAGATGGACCATTTCTTACTATTTTAAAAATGAAGGAATTATTGCAAACAGAAAAATACAATGATTGCAAAGTAAGTTTCATAAAAAACTAAGCAAAAAAAAAGTAATGAAAAGAATTCATCACTTTTTTAAAATATAGTTTTAAATATTAAGCGCTAGTAACTTCAGCAGTAATAACTTCCTCAACAATGGCTTCAGAAGCATCTGGTTTGTTTAAGTAAATCATGGTTAATTCACAAGCTTTGTTTACACTAATTTTAACGTTTTTACCTTTTAACCATTCGTTGGTTAAAGCATTGTCGTTTAAAACATTTAACAAATCAAATGAAACTGCAATGGCAGCACTTTTGTTAACAGCTTTTCCATTTACTATTTCTAAGTTAAATATATAACCTAACTTGTTTTTAGCACCTGTAGAAGCAAACTCATGCTTGTAAATTTGGAGCTTTTGATCAGTATCAGCTGTTTTTTTCAAAAGCAGTCTAATAACTGGTAAATATTTTTTCCAAAGTTGCGTGTAAACCCCTGCGTCTCTCATGATAGTATAATTAGTAGTTGGTAATAAGGATACAAATTTAGTTTTTAATTTTATTCATAAAAGATATTTGTTTTAAAATTAACATTTAAGTTATTTTTTGCTAATAAAAATTGATAAATAAAAGACAGAAAACAGGAATAATTTTATTGGTTTAATACTTCGTAAAAACATCCCAAGTTATATATAAACAAGTACTTACAGTCATTATTTTTTGCATTAATTGATTAATAATTGCTTGCATAAAATGCAATTAAAAATGATTTTTATGTAATTAAAAATATATTTTATTTTACAGTTATTTATAAAAATAAAAGAGGAATTATAGCTTGTTGAATGAAATTACAATTTAAATCAACGCTTTTAAATATAGTTTGCCAAAACATGACTTATATTTTTGATTTAAAAAATAAAAACATAATTAACTGTAATTTAGCACTAAAATTCTCAATTTAAATACACCTTGTTAATTTTACAATTCATCTTATTTGAAATATTCTTTTATTTATTTTATTCGTAATCTTAAATAAATAAAATTATGAAAAAAATTACACTATTAATGAGCTTACTTCTAACAGTAGGAATTTTCAAATCGCAAGCACAAGAGTTCGACAAAGAGAACTTAAGTATTGGTGTGGGTATTGGTGCATATTATTACTCTGCTTATTCAAAGCCTATCAATATTAACTTAAGAGCAAATTATGTATTGGATGAAAAATCAGCCATTGTTGTTGGTTTTAATTACCATTTGCCTTTTGAAATTAAAAACAACATGACTGCAAATGCAATGAGTAGCATTACTACGCCATCAAGTGTTGATGTAACAAGAACAGATAATTACTCCATGTTTAATATAATGGCCAATTATTATTATACTTTTGTTAACGAAAATACAGATCCATTTTCATTACACGCCATTGTTGGTGCGGGATTAACGCGAGCAACTATTACAGAAAGTTTTACTGAATATGATAATAGTTTATACAATATAAATCGTAGTTCTAGTGGTAATTCACACATGGGGCCAATCATTGATTTAGGAATTGGTTCAAACATTAATTTAGATAGGATCAATATTTTTATTGATGCTAAAATGGGAATTCCTGCAACAAGTTCTTCCACTAATAATTCTACATCAAGTAATTTTGAAAACCCTATTCCTTTTCACGTTTCATTAAACGCTGGTGTAAGGTATAACCTTTTTGACTAATTAATTTTTACAAATCAAATATTAGAAAAGCTCAATTAATTTGAGCTTTTTTTGTTATAAATAAAACATAATTTTATTTATAAATGTTAAACAATTAAAATAATACCATGAAAAAAATATTGTTATTACTAAGCTTTCTTTTAAGTATTGGAATATTTAAAACGCAGGCTCAATTTGATAATGAAAAATTAAGTTTTGGCTTAGGAGTTGGTGCTTTTATGTATTCTCCAAGTATTAATACATTCAATATTCATTTAAGAGCTAATTACTTAATTGATGAAAAAGCAGCATTTGTGGTAGGCTTTAATTATCATTTGCCATTTGATGTTGAAAGTTCAGAAAGAGTTTATGCATTAGATTACACTAAAATCCCTTATGCCATTGAAGTTCCAACCATAGATCATTACAGCGTATTAAATATTTCAGGTGCCTATAATTATACATTTGTTCACGAAAACGAAGATCCATTTTCATTGCATGGAATCATAGGAGGTGGCTATACGCACAAGTCTGCTACTCAAACAATAGGTTATTATGACCAAAATACGTATAGAATGGAACCTGAATTAAACTCTGTTAGTGGCGTTGTATTTGATTTGGGAATTGGTGCAAACTTTAACTACGATAGAATAAATGTTTTTGCAGAAACAAAATTAGGCTTACCACTTGTATCGTTTTCAAATCAAACAAGTCTTTATACTAACCTAAATCCAGTTGCTATGTATGTTTCATTAAACGTGGGTGCCAGGTTTAACATTTTTGAATAGTGTGTTTATTACTTATCTAACAAAAAATATCATGAAAAAAATATTATTATTACTAAGCTTTCTTTTAAGCATTGGAATATTTAAAACGCAGGCTCAATTTGATAATGAAAAATTAAGTTTTGGCTTAGGAGTAGGTGCTTTTATGTATTCTCCAAATA